>NZ_JBSGTG010000003.1:0-116612 GCF_053607285.1 Streptomyces sp. NPDC055140
CCCCGCCGGCGCTGGCGGGGGCCGACGCGGCGTCCGGTGCGGGCGAGCGTGCGTGCCGGGCGTCACGTCGCAGGCGGGGAACTCGGGACAGGCTCCAGCACGCCGCGCAGCGACTCGGGCAGCTCCCCGCCGTACACGACGCCGAGGGTCTGGGTGGCCCGGGTCAGCGCGACGTAGAGGTCACTGACGCCGTACTCGCCGGGCTCCACGACCAGTACGCGGTCGAACTCGAGCCCCTTGGCCTGGCGGGGGTCGAGCAGCACCAGGTGCTTGGTGAGGTCGGGCTCGCCGCCCGCCACGACGTCCGGCAGCACGGCGGCGAGCGCCGTGTGCAGCCGGCGGGGGGCGATCACCGCGAGCCGCCCCTCCTCGGGCGTCGCGGCGACGGCCTCCTCGGCCACGGCCTTCACGACGTCGTCCGCCGCGCGCGCCCAGGGGCGAACGCCCGTCGAGCGAACCGAGGACGGCGGCTCGAAGCCGGGGTGCTCGGCGCGCAGCACGGCCGCCGCCACGTCCATGATCTCGGACGGCGTGCGGTAGTTGACGCCGAGCCGGGTGTGCTCCCAGCGGTCCTCGACGTACGGCGCGAGGATCTTCTCCCACGATCCGACGCCGGCCTCCTCGGCGGTCTGCGCGGGGTCGCCGACCAGCGTCATGGACCGCGTCGGCGAACGCCGCATCAGCAGCCGCCACGCCATCGGCGACAGCTCCTGCGCCTCGTCGACGATGATGTGCCCGAACGCCCAGGTCCGGTCGGCCGCCGCGCGCTCGGCGGCGCTGCGGTGGTCCTCCTCCTCGTACCAGTCGGCGACCCGCTCGGCGTCGACGATGTCGTGCGCGGCGAGGACCTCGGAGTCCTCCTCGTCCTCGAACTCGTACGTCTCGGAGCCGCGCGAGAGTTCGAGGACGCCCTGCGCGTAGCCGATCCGCTCCTGCCGCGCCGCCTCGGCCAGGGCGCGCTCGGCGCTGTCGTCGACGCCGATCAGCTCGGCGGCCTCGTCGAGGAGCGGAACGTCGGCGGGGGTCCAGTCCGCCGGCCCCGTCACGTCCCGCCGGATCGCCTTCGCGTCCTCGCCTGCCAGGCGCACGGGCTCGGCCAGGAAGTCCGCGACGAGGTCCTGCGGGGTGAGCTGTGGCCACAACTCCTCGATGGCGGCGTGCACTTCGGCGCTGGCGGCGACGCCCTTGCCGAGCTGGGCGAGGTCGTCGGGGCCGAGGAAGTTGGGCCCGCCGTACGGGTCGGCGCCGATGCGCTCCGCGAGCTGGGCGGTGAGCGCGTCGATGATCCGGAAGGCGAAGTGGGGGCGGGCGAGGTTGTGCGGCAGGAGCGTGTCGCGGGCCGCCTGCCGGGCCTCGTAGGCGATCTCCCAGTCGAGGATCAGATCACCGTCGTCGTGCCGGATGACCAACGGGGCGCCGGGCTCGGGGAGCTGCTGCCGGTCGCGGACGGCGAGCGCGAGGGCGTCGACCATGCCCTCGGCGCCCTTGACGGCGGCGGCGTGCGGGGTGTCCTCGGCGGTGGCGTGCACGCCGGGGAACAGCTCACCGAGCGACGCGAGCAGCACACCGGTCTCGCCGAGCGCGGGCAGGACCTCGCCGATGTAGCCGAGGAAGGCGGGGTTCGGGCCGACGATGAGCACGGCCCGCTTGGCGAGGAGCTCGCGCTGCTCGTACAGGAGGAACGCCGCGCGGTGCAGCGCCACCGCGGTCTTGCCCGTACCGGGGCCGCCCTCCACCACGAGCACACCGCGGTGCGAGTGACGGATGATCCGGTCCTGCTCGGCCTGGATGGTCTGCACGATGTCGCCCATGCGGCCGGTGCGGGCCGAGTTCAGGGCGGCGAGCAGCACCGCGTCGCCGGTCGGGTCCTCGAACCCGGTGCGCTCCTCGTCGCCCAGGTCGAGGATCTCGTCGTGCAGCTCGGTGACGGTGCGGCCCTCGGTGGTGAGGTGGCGGCGCCGCCTGATGCCCATGGGCGTGTGCCCGGTGGCGAGATAGAAGGGGCGGGCGACCGGCGCGCGCCAGTCGATCAGAATCGGGGTGTGCTCGCTGTCGTCCTCGCGAATTCCGATACGCCCGATGTGATGCGCGGTGCCGCCCGCCTTTTCGGTGAGATCGATCCGGCCGAAGCACAGCGAACCGTCGACCGCGTTCAGCGCGGCGAGCAGGCCGGAACGCTCGACGACGAGGAGATCCCTTTCGAGCCGCGCCTGCTGGCCGGTGCCGACCGGTGTCAGGGCGTCCGTGACCGACTCCGCGGCATCGCCACGCAGCACATCGACGCGCGCGTAAAGCCGGTCGATGAATTCCTGCTCTTTCTGCAATTCAGCGATTTCACGCGCTTCACGGGTTGACAAAGCGGCTCCCTGCCGGGTACAGTGTGTTTATTCGGCCCCTCGTGAGGGGCCTTTTCTGTGGGTACACAGAAACACTAAATATACCCCCTGGCAGGGTCCAATTGCACCCCGGGGATTTCACCGCCGCTATTCGGTCCGACCTCCGTCACACCGACGTGATCAGACGACCTCCGCCAATTCCTCCAGCAGTCGCCTCTTCGGGCGCGCCCCGACCCGCGACCACACCGGCTCGCCGTCCTTGAAGACCATCAGCGTCGGCATCGACAGCACCCCGTAACGCACCGCGGTCTCCGGGTTGCGGTCCACATCGATCACCACGACGTCGAGCCGCTCCCGCTCCTCGTCCGCGATGGAGCGAAGCACCGGCGCGAGCTGCCGGCACGGCCCGCACCACTCGGCGGTGAACTCCACCAGGACCGGCCGCCCGGCCCCCAGGACCGCTCCGTCGAAGTCCGCGTCCGTGACGTCCCTCAGATCCGTGCTCACATCACCCTCCCAGTTCGCAGCGCGGCGACGGGTCCTCGCCCGCCAGCGCGCCCATGGCCTCTTCGGCGCGCTCCAGCTGCGCGCCGACCTTCCCCCGCACGGCGGTCAACTCGCCGATCAGCGCATCGAGTTCGCCGAGCTTGCGGCGGTACACCGCGAGCGAGGCGGGGCACGAGTCGCCCTCGGGATGCCCGGCCCGCAGGCACTCCACGAAGGGCCGGGTCTCCTCCAGCTCGAACCCGAAGTCCTGCAGCGTCCTGATCTGCCGCAGGGTCCGCAGGTCCGCCTCGTCGTACGTGCGGTAGCCGTTGCCCCCGCGCCGCGCGGGCAGCAGCCCGCGCGACTCGTAGTACCTCAGCGTCCGCGTGGACGTCCCGGCCCGCTCCGCCAGCTCTCCGATGCGCATGTCTTCGACCGTAAACGTTGACGCCGACGGAAAGGCCAGCGATTACGCGTTGCTCTGCGCGGCCGACTCCTTCTCAGGGACGTCCGACGCGACCTCGGCGTCCGGCTCAGCGGCGCCGGACGGCTCGACAGCGGCGTCCGCCTCCGTCACCCGCTCTCCCCGCCCCGGCAGCAGTACCGCCACCAGCACCGTCCCGACGCCGAGGATCACCGCGCCGACGACACTCGTGTGCGCCACCGCGTCCGAGAACGCGGAGCCCACCGCGTCGGCCATCTGCCGCGCACCGCCCGCGAGCTGCTCGGCCTGCGCCTTGAGCTGGGCCGCCTGCTCGGGGCTGGTCGCGCCCGCCGCCTTCTCGGCGATCTTGTGGGCCTGGTCCCCGATGCCCTGCGCCACCGCGTAGCCCGCGCCGACCGAGTCCTGCGCGGTGCTCAGCGCGTCGGCGGGCAGCTTCGAACCGGCCGTGTTGTCCGCCAGCTGCGACGAGTACGAACCGGCCAGGACCGAGCCGAGGATCGCGATGCCGAGCGAGCCGCCGAGTTCGAGCGACGTGTCGTTGACCGCGCCGCCGACGCCCAGCTCCGACTCGGGGAACGAGCCCATGATCGCGTCGGTGCACGGCGAGAGGGCGAGGCCGATCGCGAGGCCGAGGATGACGAGGGGCAGCACGAAGTCCCCGTACGAGGACGTGGCGTCGACGCGCGTGAGGAGGGCGAGGGCCGCGGTGCCGCCGACCATGCCGGCCGTCACCGTGATCTTCATGCCGATGCGCGGGGTGAGGTACCCCGTGAGCGCCGAGCCCACGAAGACCGCTCCGGCGAGCGGCAGCATGCGGACGCCGGTGGCCAGCGCGTCGTAGCCGAGGACGAACTGGAGGTGCTGGGTCAGGTAGTAGAAGGCGCCGAAAACCGCGAGGAAGAAGAGGGCGACCGCGAGGTTCGAGCCGGAGAAGCGGCGGTCCGTGAAGCGGCGGACGTCCAGGACCGGGCGCGGGTGGCGCAGCTCCCACAGGACGAATGCCACCAGGGCCACGCCCGCGACGACCGCGGCGCCGATCGCCTTGGCGCCCCAGCCGAAGTGCGGCCCCTCGATGATCATGTAGACGAGGGCGCCGACCCAGACGACGGAGAGCAGTCCGCCGACGTAGTCGATGCGGTGCTGGTGCGTGGCCTTGGACGGCGGTACGAGGACGAGGGCGCCGACGAGGGCGACGGCTGCCACGGGCACGTTGATCAGGAAGGTGGACGACCAGCCGTGGTCGCGCAGGAGCGCCCCGGCGACCAGCGGCCCGGCCGCGATGGCGAGGCCCGCGGTGGCGGTCCACAGCACGATGGCCTTGGCGCGCTCGGCGCGCGGGAAGGTGGCCGCGAGCAGCGACAGCGTGGCGGGCATGATCATGGCCGCGCCGACGCCCATCACCGCGCGGGCCGCGATGACCCCGGTGGAGCTGCCGACGAGCGAGCCCGCGACGGCTCCGCCGCCGAAGACGACGAGGCCGAGGACGAGCGCCCCGCGCCGGCTGTACTTGTCGCCGATCGCGCCGAGCAGCAGCATCAGGGCCGCGTACGGGACGGTGTAGCCGTCGATGACCCACTGGAGGTCGGCGCTGGTCAGGCCGAGGTCCTTGGTCATGTCGGGCGCCGCGACGGTGAGCGCGGTGTTCGCCATGACGATGATCAGCAGGCTCAGGCAGAGCACGATCAGGGCCCACCAGCGGCGGGCGTACGGCCGGTCCATCCCCTCGACCGGTTCCTTCATGACGAGGCGCATTCCCTTGCCACCCTCCGGGGCGCTCGGCCCCCACAGTCCACGAGTCCGCGTGTCCACGGATATTGCACAGCACTGTGCAATTACACAGCCATGTGCAATTTACGTCATTGCACAGCACTGTGCAAAACCACACGTGAACGGGGTCGGAGCCGGGGTGCAGAATGGGCGCGTGACTTCAGGCCGAGCCGACACCAACCGCCGCCGCATCCTCGACGTCGCCCTCGCCGAGCTGCTGCGCGACCCGGACGCTTCCATGGACCAGATCGCCAGGGCCGCGGGCGTCGTCAGGCGCACGGTCTACGGGCACTTCCCCAGCCGCGAGGCGCTCGTCGCCGCGCTGGTCGACGACGCCGTCGTCGCGGTCGAGGCCGCGCAGACCGAGGGGCGCGCGGGCGTGACCGACCCGGCCGAGGCCGTGGCCCGCTCGCTGCTCGCCGTGTGGGAGGTCGCCGACCGCTACCGCCTGCTGGTCGCGCTCGCGCAGCGCGCCGTCACCGTCGAGGGCATCCGCGCCAGGCTCGGCCCGGTCCGCGACAGCTGCACCGAACTGCTCCAACAGGGCCTGGAATCCGGCGAGTTCACCTCTCCCCTGCCGCCGTCGGCCCTCGCGTACGTCCATGAGCAGGTGCTGTTCGGGCTGCTCGAAGCGGTCAACGACGGGCTGCTCCCAGCAGAAGAGGCGGGCCGCTCCGCCGCGGTCACCGTACTGACCGCGGCGGGCGTACCCGCCTCTCGCGCCACCGAACTGGTGGCAGGGCTCAACTAAGGGCTGTCACACGCCCCGTCAGGGGCGCGGGGAACTGCGCGACCAGCCCCTACCGGCCCGCCGCCTCCCCCTCCCCAGGGGCGCGGGGAACTGCGCGGCTGGCCCCAGGCCGACCCGCACCTGCCACACCGCGTACCCGGCGGAGCGCTCAGGCCTTGGCCAGCTCCTTGTCGTCGCCGCCCCGCTGGTCCGGAACGTCGGCCGCCGGGGCGTGGGTCCCGTCGTCCACGAGCGTGCGCTCGTCGAAGGGCAGGTCACCGGCGAGCACGCGCTGGACGCGGTCCTTGTCGACCTCGCCCGTCCACGTACCGATGAGGAGCGTGGCGACCGCGTTGCCCGCGAAGTTGGTCAGGGCGCGGGCCTCGCTCATGAAGCGGTCGATGCCGATGATCAGGCCGACGCCGTCGACGAGTGCGGGCTTGTGCGACTGGAGTCCGCTGGCGAGCACCGCGATACCGGAGCCGGAGACACCCGCGGCGCCCTTCGACGCGACCATCATGAACAGCAGCAGGCCGATCTGCTGGCCGATGGCGAGGGGCTGGTCCATGGCGTCCGCGATGAAGAGCGAGGCCATGGTCAGGTAGATCATCGTGCCGTCGAGGTTGAACGAGTACCCGGTCGGCACGGTGATGCCGACGACGGGACGGCTGACGCCCAGGTGCTCCATCTTCGCGATGAGCCGCGGCAGCGCGGACTCGGAGGACGAGGTGGAAAGGATCAGCAGGAACTCGCGGCCGAGGTACTTCAGGAGCGCGAACAGGTTGTACCCGGTGGCCAGGCGCAACACGCTCCCGAGGACCACCACGACGAACAGGATGCAGGTCACGTAGAAGCCGAGCATGATCGTGGCCAGGGCTTTCAGGGCGTCCACACCGGTCTCGCCGATGACGGCCGCCATCGCGCCGAACGCGCCGACGGGCGCGGCCCACATGATCATGCCGAGGACGCGGAAGACCAGCTTCTGGATGTGCTCGACACCCTTGAGGACCGGCTCACCGGCGCGCCCCATGGCCTGGAGTCCGAAGCCGACGAGCAGCGCGACCAGGAGCGTCTGGAGCACCGCGCCCTCCGTGAACGCCGACACAAGGGTCGTCGGGATGATCCCGAGGACGAAGTCGACGGGGCCCTCGGCGGCGTCCTTCGCCGCGGTGTGGCCGACGTCCTTCACGGCCTGCGTGAGGTGCATGCCGTCGCCCGGGTGCAGGATGTTGCCGACGACCAGGCCGATGGCCAGCGCGACCACGGACATCACCAGGAAGTAGCCGAGCGCGAGCCCGCCGACCTTGCCGATCTTGGCGGCCTTGCGTACGGAACCGACGCCGAGCACGATCGTGCAGAAGATGATCGGCGAGATCATCATCTTGATCAGGTTCACGAAGCCGGTGCCGACCGGCTTGAGCTCCTTGGCGAAGTCCGGCCAGATGAAGCCGACCGCGATGCCGAGAAGGACGGCACCGATGACGGCGATGTACAGATAGTGGGTGCGGTCCCTCTTGGTGGCGGCTGCCACCTGGGTCTCGGCCACGGGTGCCTCCTGACGACGGTGTCTGGCGTACTGCGTACGGGAAACCTGCACGTACGCGCCATGCGTGCGGCTCACGTCTGGCGAATCACGGTGACTATCTCCCGGCTTGTGAGGGCCGTCACCCTTCCGTTCATTTAGTTCACGCTTATACGTTCACTTCGTGCCGAGAGGCAGACTGGGTCCATGCGCCTCCCCCTCCTGCCACGCGCCCGCAGCCTGGCCGGCCAGCTCTTCGCGATGCAGGTCGTCCTGGTCGCCGTCGTGGTCGCGGGGTGCGCGCTGTTCACGTACATCAGCGACGGCAACCAGGCCGAGCAGGCCGCCACGCGCCAGGCGACGGCGGCGGCCCGCGCGGTCGCGGACGCGCCCTCCGTCCGCGGGGCGATCACCGGGGACGGCGACCCGACCCGCACGCTCCAGCCGTACGCGAGCGACGTCCAGCGCCACACCGGCGTGGACTTCGTCACGATCATGGATCCGCACGGCATCCGCTGGACGCACCCCGACGAGCGCCGCATCGGCGAGCGCTTCCTCGGCCACATCGGGCCCGCGCTGCGGGGCCGGACCTTCTCGGAGACGTACACGGGCACCCTCGGCCCGTCCGTGCGCGTGGTGACCCCGATCATGTCGGGGAAGCGGATCGTCGGTCTGGTCAGCGCCGGCATCACGGTCGAGGAGATCAGCGCGCAGGCGCGCGGCCAGGTGATGGCGGTGGCCGGCGTCGCGGCGGGCGCCCTCGTGCTCGGCGGCATCGGCACGTACGTGATCAACGCCCGGCTGCGGCGGCACACCCACGGCATGAACGCGACCGAGCTCAGCCGCATGCACGCCTACCACCAGGCGGCGCTGCACGCGGTGCGCGAGGGCCTGGTGATGCTCGACGGGCAGCGCAGGATCGCGCTCATCAACGACGGGGCGCGCGAGCTGCTCGGCGTCGGCGACGAGACGGTCGGGCGTAACGTCGCGGAGCTCGACCTGCCCACCCCGCTCACAGGCGCGCTCCTCGCGGCGGAGCCTCGCGTCGACGAGGTGCACCTCACCACCGACCGGGTGGTCGTCGTCAACACCTCGCCCGTCTCCAGCGGCGACCGGCGCGGCACCGTGGTGACCCTGCGCGATCACACCGAACTCCAGGCGGTCATGGGCGAGTTGGACTCCGAGCGGGGCTTCACGCAGGCGCTGCGCTCGCAGGCCCACGAGGCCGCGAACCGGCTCCACACCGTCGTCTCGCTGATCGAGCTGGACCGGGCCGACGAGGCGGTCGACTTCGCGACGGCCGAACTGGAGCTGGCGCAGACCCTCACCGACCAGGTCGTCGCCGCCGTGAGCGAACCGGTGCTCGCCGCGCTCCTGCTCGGCAAGACGGCGCAGGCCAACGAGCGCGGCGTGGAGCTGGAGATATCCGAGGACAGCCGCATCGACGACGGCCTGGTGCCGCCCACCCTGCCGGCCCGCGACCTCGTGACGATCCTCGGCAACCTGCTCGACAACGCGGTCGACGCGGCGCAGGGCTCCCCGCACGCGAAGGTGACGGTCACGGCCCGCGCGCAGAACGACACCCTGCTGCTCCGGGTCACGGACACCGGCCCGGGTGTCGCCGACGGCCACGCGGACGCGGTCTTCGAGCGGGGGTGGTCCACCAAGCCGGCCGGTCCCGGCGGGCGCGGCCTCGGACTCGCGCTCGTCCAGCAGTCCGTCGCCCGTAACTCCGGCACCCTGACCCTGGCCGAATCCCCCACGGGCGGCGCACAGTTCACCGTCGTCCTGCCCCTCCAGCGCACGAGCGCGACCACACCCACGGGAGGCACCGCGTGACCGATGCCGACGCCACCAGCGGCACCATTCGAGTACTGGTCGTCGAGGACGACCCGGTGGCCGCCGACGCCCACGTCCTGTACGTGAACCGGGTCCCCGGCTTCACCGCGATCGGCAAGGCGCACACGGCCGCCGAGGCCCACCGTGCCCTGGAGCGCACCCAGGTCGACCTGCTCCTCCTCGACCTGCACCTCCCGGACGGCCACGGTCTCCAGCTGGCGCGCTCACTGCGGGCGGCGGGCCATCACACGGACGTCATCGCGGTGACCTCGGCCCGCGACCTCACCGTGGTCCGCGAAGGGGTCTCGCTCGGCGTGGTGCAGTACGTGCTGAAGCCCTTCACGTTCCCGACGCTGCGCGACCGGCTCGTGCGCTATGCGGAGTTCCGGGCCGCGGCGGGCGAGGCGGGCGGCCAGGACGAGGTCGACCGCGCCCTGGCCACGCTGCGCGCCCCCGGTCCGGCCGCGCTGCCCAAGGGGCTGAGCGCGCCGACCCTGGAGCGCGTCACGCGGACGCTGCGCGCCGCCCCGGAGGGTCTGACCGCCGCGGCGGCGGCCGAGTCCGTGGGCATCTCGCGCATCACGGCCCGCCGCTACCTGGAGCATCTCGTCGAGTCGGGCCGGGCCGCCCGCAGCCCTCAGTACGGCCAGGTGGGCCGACCTGAGCTGCACTACCGCTGGCTGACAGCGGTCTAGACCATTGGTCAACCACCCGCCCCTGCACGGGGATTGACCTTGCTCCGACCCCGCCCGTACGTTCACCGGGCAGCCCCGCTCGGCAAGCCGGCCGGCGGCGGCCCGTAGGAGGTCGTGCCCGTGCGCCCCACCGCTCCAGTGCTCCTCAGCGCCACTCTGCTCATCGCCGCGACCGGCCTGACGGCCTGTAGCAGCGGCTCCGGGGACGACCCGGACACCGTAAGGATCTCCTTCAAGCAGTCGACCGACAACCAGATACGCGTCATGGACAAGTACCTGGCGTCGATGAAGACGCAGTTCGAGAAGGACCATCCGGGCAAGAAGGTGAAGCTGGTGCCGATCAAGGCGCCGGACTCCGAGTACTACACCAAACTCCAGCAGATGCTGCGCTCCCCGAAGACGGCACCCGATCTGGTCTACGAGGACACGTTCCTCATCAACTCGGACATCACCAGCGGCTATCTGAAGCCCCTCGACCCGTATCTCGCCAAGTGGCCCGACTGGAACCAGTTCATCGACACGGCGAAGAACGCGGCCAAGGCCCAGGACGGCAAGACGTACGGCGTCCCGGACGGCACGGACACCCGCGGGCTCTGGTACGACAAGGGCATCTTCGCGAAGGCCGGCATCAAGACCCCGTGGCAGCCGAAGACCTGGGACGAAGTCCTCGACACGGCCCGCACGATCAAGAAGAAGGTCCCCTCCGTCACCCCGCTCAACGTCTACACGGGCAAGCCCGGCGGCGAGCAGTCCTCGATGCAGGGCTTCGAGATGCTGCTGTACGGGACAGGGCCGGGCACCGCGGACCCGCTGTACGACAGGTCGTCCAACAAGTGGATCACCGCGGGCAAGCCGTTCAAGGACGCGCTGAACTTCGTGAAGACGGTCTACGGCGAGAAGCTCGGCCCCGACGTCTCCGACGCCCTCGACCCGAACATCGGCACCCGGGTCCGCGGCGAGCTGCTCCCCAAGAGCAAGCTGGCGATCAACCTCGACGGCTCCTGGCTCCCGCAGGACTGGCTGAAGGGCAGCGGCCACGAGTGGCCCGAGTGGTCGCAGAGGCTGGGCCTCGCGCACATGCCGACGCAGAACGGCCAGGCGCCGGGCAAGGTCAGCATGTCGGGCGGCTGGACGTGGTCGATCCCGTCGAAGGCGTCCAACCCCGACCTCGCCTTCGAGTTCATCAAGACCATGCAGACCAAGGCCAACGCCCAGAAGTGGTACATCGCGAACTCGGGCATCGCGGTCCGCAAGGACGTCGCGGCCGACCCCGCGTACGTGAAGGCGCAGCCCGGCATCAAGTTCTTCACGGACCTGGTGGCGTCGACCCACTACCGGCCCGCGTACCCGGCGTACCCGAAGGTCTCCACGGCGATCCAGGAGGCGATGGAGTCGGTCACGACGGGCGACAGCTCGGTCGAGAAGGCGGCGAGTACCTATGACGAGCAACTCAAGACGGCGACGGACGGCAAGGTGATCACCAAGTGAAGGTGGGGCGGGGCGGTGCACGCCGTCCCCTGACACGCGCCCTGCCCCTGGCCCCTTCCCTGGTCCTGCTGCTGCTCTTCCTCGCGGGCCCGATCGCGTACTGCGCGTACATCGCCTTCACGGACCTGCAGTTGACGGGCCAGGCCCACTCCTCCTTCGTGGGCTTCGACAACTTCACGGCCGCGTTCAAGGACGACGCGTTCCTGAACGCGGTCTGGCTCACCCTCGTCTTCACCGTCCTGTCCTCGCTCATCGGCCAGAACACGCTGGGCCTCGCCCTCGCCGCACTGATGCAGCGCGCGTCGAAGACGGTCCGCACGGTCACGGGCGCGGTCGTGATCTGCGCCTGGGTCCTGCCGGAGGTCGTCGCCGGCTTCCTCCTCTACGCGTTCTTCCGCCGCGAGGGCACGCTCAACGCGATCCTGGACTGGCTCCATCTGCCCACCCAGAACTGGCTGTTCACGCTGCCGATCCTCGCGGTGTCCTTCGCGAACGTATGGCGCGGGACGGCGTTCTCCATGCTGGTCTACTCGGCGGCGCTCGGCGAGATACCCAAGGAGATCACCGAGGCGGCGGAGATGGACGGCGCGGGCGGCTGGCGCCGCATGTGGCACATCACGCTGCCGATGATCCGCCGCTCCATCGGCACGAACCTCATGCTGAACACCCTGCAGACGCTGTCCGTCTTCGGCCTGATCTGGGTCATGACGCGAGGCGGGCCCGGAAACCGCAGCCAGACCCTGCCCCTGTTCATGTACGAGCAGGCCTTCCAGAAGAGCATGATCGGCTACGGCACGGCGGTCGCCCTGCTCCTCCTGGTCGTCGGCTCGCTCTTCTCGCTGGTCTATATGCGCCTGCTGCGCTCGGAGGCCTGAGTGTCCTCACCCCGCACCGTCCGCCACCGCCTCGCGGCCGACGCCGGACTCCTGACCGTCGCCGCGGCGTTCGTCCTGCCGCTGGCATGGGTGGTCCTCTCCGCCCTCGACGCACACGCGAACCTCCAGGTGAAGATCCCCGACGGCGTCACCCTGGACAACTTCGACGCGGTCCTGACCCCCGACATCACCTTCACGCCGCTCCTCAACAGCCTGCTGCTGTGCGGTGGCGCGACCCTCATGACGGTGGCGAGCGCGGCCCTCGCGGCGTACCCGCTGTCCCGCTACCGCTCCCGCTTCAACAACCCGTTCCTGGCGACGGTCCTGTTCGCGACGTGTCTCCCCATCACGGCGATCATGGTCCCGGTCTACGCGCTCTTCGTGCAGGTCAATCTGATCGACACGATGCAGGGCACGATCCTCTTCTTCGCGGCGTCCCAACTCCCGTTCGCCATCTGGCTGATGAAGAACTTCATGGACGGCGTTCCGAAGGAGCTGGAGGAAGCGGCCTGGACGGACGGAGCGTCCTCGTTCCAGTCCCTGATCCGCATAGTGCTCCCCTTGATGGGACCAGGCATATCAGTGGTCACGGTCTTCTCGTTCGTCATGATGTGGGGCAACTTCTTCGTCCCCTTCATGCTCCTGCTCACCCCCGAACAGATGCCGGCCTCGGTGAGCATCAACGACTTCTTCGGCAACCGGGGCACAGTCGTCTACGGCCAGCTGGCAGCGTTCTCGATCATCTACTCGACGCCGGTGATCCTCCTGTACGTCCTGGTGGCCCGGCGCTTCGGCGGGGGGTTCGCGCTGGGGGGTGCGGTCAAGGGCTGACCGGCCGAGCCGCCTGCCGCACCCTCGCGCCCCGCACTGATCGACGGGCCCCCCGGCCGCCCCCTCAGCCGATCGGCACCGGCATCCTCACCACGTCGTACGCCAGGTCGATCGTGTGGCCCGTGGCCGGGTCGGTCAGTTCCACGCGCCAGTGGGGGGCGAACTGGTCGACGCCCTCGGCCATTGGGATCGTGCCGGAGATCAGGACCGTGCCGGGCACCAGGTCACCGCGTTCGCGCAGGACGTCGGCCCAGTAGGCGGGGGTGAGCAGCTCGGCCAGGGTGCCGTCCTGGATCAGGGTCTCCCGGCCGTCGTGGGTCACCCAGGCGCGCAGGGTCAGGTCGTCGAGGCGCTCCTGCACGTCAGCGAGGCGCCAGGCGCGGCGGGCGAGGACGTCGGGGCTCGCGTTCTTGCTCCATGCCACGCCGTGCACCTCCAGCTCGCGGTCGGTGTGGTCGCAGGCGGCCGTCAGGAGCAGGTCGCCGTCCTGGTCGACCACCAGCGCCCACTCGGCCTCGCCCGAGGTGCGCCCGTGCTGGACGCGGACCTGGTCGGTGTGCTGGGCGAGGTAGGGGGAGACGGGGTAGAGCGCGGGGGTCACGGACGGCGCGGGCACTCCCAGCTCGGCGAGTTCCGCCACGTGGGCGGCGACGTCGTCCTGGCTGCGCCCGGCATATCCGGCGTTGAGCACCTGCACGACATCGACCTTGCGGGTGGTGCCGTCGGGCAGTTCGAAGGTCAGCAGCGCCATGGGGTTTCTCCACATCGTTCGCGGTATCGGCGAGGTTAACTTTGCGCGGAAGGCTTGCGCATACGACCTGTATACAAGAAGTATGCCGGAAGGTCGACAGTTAACCTCACCCAAGGAACCTCAGGGACGGACGTCGTGAACCACACCAGCACGAGCACGGAAAAGACCCCGCTCGGCGGGTCCGCGGTCCGCCGCGCCTTCTTCGCCAGCCTGACCGGAACCGCACTGGAGTGGTACGACTTCGCCATCTACTCCGTCGCGGCGGCGCTGGTCTTCGGCGACGTGTTCTTCCCCTCGAAGGACCCCGCCACCGGCACCCTGCTGGCGTTCTCCACGTACGCCGTCGGCTACGTGTCGCGCCCGCTCGGCGGTTTCGTCTTCGGCCGCCTCGGCGACAGGCTCGGCCGCAAGAAGGTCCTGATCGCGACCCTCGTCCTGATCGGGGCCGCGACCCTCGCGATCGGCCTGCTCCCCTCCTACGCCACGATCGGCGTGGCCGCGCCGATCACCCTCGTGATACTCCGCTTCGCCCAGGGCGTCGGTGTCGGCGGGGAGTGGGGCGGGGCGGTGCTGCTGTCCAGCGAGTTCGGCGATCCGCGCCGGCGCGGCTTCTACGCCTCGGCCGCGCAGATCGGTCCGCCGGTCGGCAACCTGCTCGCCAACGGCGTACTCGCCGCCCTCGGCGCCATCCTGACGGAGGCTCAATTCACGTCCTGGGGCTGGCGCGTGGCGTTCCTGCTGTCCGGCGTGCTCGTCTTCTTCGGCCTGTGGATCCGCGCGAAGCTCGAGGAGACCCCCGTCTTCAAGGCGATGGAGGCCGAGCAGAAGCGCCCCGAGGCCCCGATCCGCGAGGTCTTCACGACGCACCCGCGCGCCCTGGCGGCCGCGATCCTCAGCCGCGTGGCCCCGGACGTCCTGTACGCGCTGTTCACCGTCTTCGTCCTGACCTACGCGACCGGCGAGCTCGGCATGTCCCGCGGCTCCGCCCTGGCCGCCGTCCTCATCGGCTCCTCCCTCCAGGTCTTCCTGATCCCGCTGGCCGGCGCCCTGTCCGACCGCGTCAACCGCCGCGTCCTGTACGGGGTTTCGGCCGCGGCCGCCGGCGTGTGGCCGTTCCTGTTCTTCCCGATGATCGGCGGCGGGAGCTGGCCGCTGCTCGCGCTCGGCGTCGTGGTGGCCCTGGTCTTCCACTCCGCGATGTACGGCCCGCAGGCGGCCTTCATCGCCGAGCAGTTCTCCCCGCGGCTGCGCTACACCGGCTCCTCGCTCGCGTACACGCTGGCCGGTGTCATCGGCGGCGCCGTCGCGCCCCTGCTGTTCACGGCGCTGCTCGACGCGTACGACTCGTGGATCCCGCTGGCCCTCTACGTCGCGGGCACCGCGATCGTCACCATCGCCGGGCTGTGCCTGGGCCGCGACGGCGACCGGAGCGACGAGGAGCTGCTGAGCGGCGAACCGGTCCGCTCCCCCGCCACGTCGACGGCGTCCTGACCCCCAGACCGCGCATTCCCGAACCCCCACACGAGGAGGAACGTCTCATGCGTATCGCGCTGAGCCAGATCACCACCGGCCCCCGCCCCGAGGAGAACCTCGCGCTCCTGCGCGAACAGACCCGTCTCGCGGCAGACGCGGGCGCCCGCGTCGTCGTCTTCCCGGAGGCCGCCATGGCCTGCTTCGGGACCCCGCTGGCGCCGCTGGCCGAACCGCTCGACGGCCCCTGGGCCACAGCGGTGCGCCAGATCGCCAAGGAGGCCGAGCTCGTCGTCGTCGCGGGCATGTTCACACCCGCCCCGGACGGAAAGGTGGCGAACACCCTGCTCGCGACCGGTCCCGGCGTCGAGGCGGCGTACGACAAGATCCACCTCTACGACGCCTTCGGCTTCGCCGAGTCCGACACGGTGGCACCCGGGTCCGAGGTCGTCACCTTCGATGTCGACGGCACCCGCATCGGCCTCGCGACCTGCTATGACGTCCGCTTCCCCGAGCTGTTCAGGGCCCACGCCGACGCGGGCGCGGTCGTGTCCGTACTCCCCGCATCCTGGGGCGCCGGCCCGGGCAAGCGGGAGCAGTGGGAGCTGCTGATCCGCGCCCGCGCGCTCGACGCCACGCTCTGGCTCGCCGCCGTGGACCAGGCGGACCCGGCGGCCTCCGGCGTCACCGCCGCGTCGAACGCCCCCACCGGCATCGGCCACAGCGCCGTCGTCGGCCCGGACGGAACCGTGCGGAAGCACCTCGAAGAGGGACCGGGGCTGCTCATCGCGGACCTGGACCTCGACGAGGTCGCCTCGGTCCGCCGTTCCATCCCGGTGCTGGCCAACCGCAGGAACCTTTGACGACGAGCCGGATGTACGGCACCGGCAGGCCGACTATCCCGCGAGCAGCACCTTGAGCGTCGACTCCAGGTGGCCGTCGATCGCGGTGCACGCGGCCTGCCGGTCTCCGGAGGCGATCGCGTCGAGGATCGCCTCGTGCTCATGGAGCACGGACTCCTGCCGGCCGTGCTGGTTGAACAGCGCCACCACCCCGGCCCTGATCTGCCGGCTGCGGAGCCCGTCGTAGTGGCGGTCGAGCAGGGCGTTGCCCGCCGCCGCCACGATCGTCGCGTGGAAGAGGTGATCCACCGCGATGAACTCCTTGGCGTGCTCGGCCCCGCTGAGCGTGCGCTGGCGGTCGAGCAGCGCGGTCAGCTCGGACACGGGGGCCTTGCCCCCGGCGATGACCCGCTCCGCGGAGTACCGCTCGACGATGCCGCGCAGCTCCATCAGCTCGGTGATCTCCCGCCCCGACAGCGGCACGACCTGTGCCCCGCGCTTGGGGACCAGCCGTACGAGGTCCTCGGCGGCGAGCAGCAGGAGCGCCTCGCGGATCGGGGTGCGGGAGACGCCGATCCGGTCGGCGAGCTCCTGCTCGGAGAGGAACTCCCCTTGCCTGTCCGGGTCTGCGAGCACGTTCTCCTTGAGAAACGCGTAGGCCTTGTCCCGTCCCGACGTCACGACTGCCCCCAAGGTTGCATACAAGGAGTATACGGATCTGGTTACCGGGAGTCCCGTCCCCGTAGGTTCCTACGACAAGTAACCCGGTGTGAACAGACCGTAGCCACCGGCATTTCCCACACCTACCGTGTGCCCGTGCACCCAAGCGACTCCGCCCCGCCGTTCAACGCTCCGGCCGCCCGACGCCTCCGCGAGGCCCTCGGGATGGCGCCCGGGCATGTCGCTTACGGCATGCGCGCCTCGTACGGCCAGCATCACGTCACGCCCGACACGATCATCGCCTGGGAGCGTGGACTCACCTCGCCGACATCGGCGGAGCTCACCGCGCTCGCGGGTTCTCTGTGGTGCTCGCCGGGTGACCTCATCGGCGCGGCGCGGACGCTGCGCGAGCACCGGATGGCCCGCGGCATGGCGCCGGAGGACGTGGCGCGCACGGTGGGGGTGGAGATCCATTCGTATCTGCGGATGGAGGAGACCGGCGAGTGGCGCGGCAACGAGCGCCAGTCGGCCACCCTCGCCGAGGTGCTCGGCCTTGCGCCGCCGGCCTTCGCGACCGTCACGGGCCGCGACGAGCAGCTGGCGGACTTCCTGCGCAGCGCGGTGACCACGCGCTGGCAGGCGTACACGCGCCCGATCACCAAGCTCGTCCCCGTACACAAGGGTCAACTGGAGGACGCACTCCAGGAGATGCAGCTCGAGTACCAGGCACTGATGGCCGCGACGCTCAGCTGGGGCGGCGGTTCGGGACGCGAGTCGGGCGAGGCCGGGCGGGAGTTCCTCGACGGGATCCTCGACGAATTCTGGTCGAGGATGCACACGTCGTAGGCGGTAGCCGGACCGTGGAGGTCTAGAAGACCGATTCTGCCTCGTCCATGCGGTCCTTCGGCACCGTCTTCAGTTCGGCGACGGCCTCGGCGAGCGGGACCATCTCGATCTCCGTGCCGCGCAGCGCCGTCATGCGTCCCGAGACGCCCCGGTGCGCGGCCTCGACGGCGTGCCAGCCGAAGCGCGTGGCGAGGACCCGGTCGTACGCGGTGGGGGTGCCACCGCGCTGGACATGGCCGAGAATGACCGGCTTCGCCTCCTTGCCGAGGCGGCGCTCCAGCTCGAACGCGAGGGCCGTGCCGATGCCCTGGAAGCGCTCGTGGCCGAAGCGGTCGATCGCGCCGGTCTGGTAGTCCATCGTGCCCTCGGCGGGGTGCGCGCCCTCGGCCACGCAGATGACGGCGAACTTCTTGCCGCGCGCGAAGCGTTCCTCGACCATCTTGACCAGGTCGGCCGGGTCGAAGGGGCGCTCGGGCAGGCAGATGCCGTGCGCGCCGCCCGCCATGCCGGACTCCAGGGCGATCCAGCCCGCGTGCCGGCCCATCACCTCGACGACCATGACACGCTGGTGGGACTCGGCGGTGGTCTTCAGCCGGTCCATGGCCTCCGTGGCGACGCCGACGGCGGTGTCGAAGCCGAAGGTGCGGTCCGTGGCGGAGATGTCGTTGTCGATGGTCTTCGGGACGCCGACGACGGGCAGGCCCGCGTCGGCGAGCATCCGGGCCGCGGTCAGCGTGCCCTCGCCGCCGATGGGGATGAGGACGTCGAAGCCGATCTCGGTGGCGAGTTCCTTGGCGTTCTCGCAGGCGGCGCGGAAGCGGTCGCGCTCGAGCCGGGAGGAGCCGAGGATGGTGCCGCCGCGGGCGAGGATGCCGCTCACGGCATTCAGGTCGAGGGTGCGGTAGCGCCCGTCGAGCAGTCCCGCGTATCCGTCCTCGAAGCCGATCACCTCGTCGCCGTGGTGTGTGACGGCGCGGTGCACGACCGACCGGATCACTGCGTTCAGGCCAGGACAGTCGCCGCCGGCGGTGAGAACTCCGATACGCATCGTGCGTGTCTCCTGCTCGCTGTTGAGACTTGTGAGCCGCTCCGATTCTTTCACGGCCGTGGGGGCGATGCGGATCACCGCCGGGCGCGGGGGCCCGTGCGGCGCGTGTTCCGGAGGGCTTTCGGCCCCCGGACCAGGGCCTTTGTCCGGCGGGCGACTTAGCCACCCCCGGAGGTATTGTCAAGAGGGCACGGCTACGACTTTCATCAGAGGCCGGTTCAGCGGCCGATTCTCTGCGGCAGAGGCCCCTTCTCTGCGGCCCGTCCAGCGAAAGGGAGAGCACGCGTGACGCGCAGCGTGTACGTGACCGGGATCGACCGGAGTGACGGCCGGCAGGTCGTGGAGCTGGGAGTCATGGAGCTCCTGACCCGGCAGGTCGACCGGGTGGGCGTCTTCCGCCCGCTCGTCCACGACGGTCCCGACCGGCTCTTCGATCTCCTGCGGGCGCGCTACCGCCTCTCCCAGGACCCGGCGACGGTCTACGGCCTCGACTACCACGAGGCGTCGGCCGTGCAGGCCGAACAGGGCACCGACGAACTGGTCTCACGCCTCGTGGACCGCTTCCACCAGGTCGCCCGGGACTACGAGGTCGTCCTCGTCCTCGGCACGGACTTCGCCGACACACAGCTCCCCGACGAGCTGGCCGTCAACGCCCGCCTCGCCAACGAGTTCGGAGCGTCCGTCATCCCCGTGGTGGGCGGCCGCAAGCAGACCCCGGAGTCCGTGCACGCCGAGACCCGCAACGCGTACCGCGCGTACGAGGTCCTCGGCTGCGACGTGCTCGCGATGGTCGTGAACCGGGTGGCGGCGCAGGACCGCGAGGAGATACGCGAGAGCCTGGGGGCCCATCTCCCGGTCCCCACCTACGTACTGCCGGACGAGCCCGCCCTGTCCGCGCCGACGGTCTCCCAGATCGCGCAGGCGCTCGGCGGCGAGGTGCTGCTCGGCGACGACGCGGGCCTCGCGCGCGACGCGCTGGACTTCGTGTTCGGCGGCGCGATGCTGCCGGCGTTCATCAAGGCGCTGACGCCGGGCTGTCTGGTCGTGACGCCCGGGGACCGCGCGGACCTCGTGGTGGGGTCGCTCGCCGCGCACAGCGCCGGCACCCCGCCGATAGCGGGCGTCCTGCTGACCCTCGACGAGCGGCCCGGCGAGGAGATCCTGACGCTCTCCGACCGGCTCGCGCCCGGCACGCCGGTGGTGGCGGTGAAGGGCGGTTCCTTCCCCACGGCGGGTGAACTGTTCTCCATGGAGGGCAAGTTGAACGCGGCGACGCCCCGCAAGGCGGAGACGGCGCTCGGTCTCTTCGAGCGGTGGGTCGACACGGCCGGCCTGCTGGAGCGCGTCTCGGCGCCGAGCAGCGACCGCGTCACCCCGATGATGTTCGAGCACAAGCTCCTGGAGCGGGCCCGCGCCGACAAGCGTCGCGTCGTGCTGCCCGAGGGAACCGAGGAGCGCGTCCTGCGCGCGGCGGACGTCCTGCTGCGCCGCGGGGTGTGCGACCTGACGCTGCTCGGCCCGGTGGAGCAGATCCGCAAGAAGGCCGCCGACCTGGGCGTCGACCTGGTGGACTCGCAGCTCATCGACCCGGCCACGTCCGAGCTGCGGGACCGGTTCGCCGCCGAGTACGCGCAGCTGCGCGCCCACAAGGGCGTCACGGTCGAACTCGCGTACGACGTGGTGGCGGACGTGAACTACTTCGGGACGCTGATGGTGCAGGGCGGTCTCGCGGACGGCATGGTGTCGGGTTCCGTGCACTCGACGGCCGCGACGATCCGCCCCGCGTTCGAGATCATCAAGACCAAGCCGGACGCCGCCATCGTGTCGTCCGTCTTCTTCATGTGCCTCGCCGACAAGGTCCTCGTCTACGGCGACTGCGCGGTGAACCCGGACCCGGACGCGCAGCAGCTCGCCGACATCGCCGTCCAGGCGGCCGCCACCGCCGAGCAGTTCGGCGTGGACCCGCGGATCGCGATGCTGTCGTACTCGACGGGCACGTCGGGCTCGGGCGCGGACGTCGACAAGGTGCGCAAGGCCACGGAGCTGGTGCGCGAGCGGCGCTCCGATCTGAAGATCGAGGGCCCCATCCAGTACGACGCGGCGGTCGAGCCGTCGGTGGCGGCGACCAAGCTGCCCGGCTCAAAGGTCGCCGGCCAGGCCAGCGTGCTGATCTTCCCCGACCTGAACACCGGCAACAACACGTACAAGGCCGTGCAGCGTTCGGCAGGCGCCATCGCCGTCGGTCCGGTCCTGCAGGGTCTGCGCAAGCCGGTCAACGACCTCTCGCGTGGCGCGCTCGTGCAGGACATCGTCAACACGGTCGCCATCACGGCGATCCAGGCCCAGACGCCGGCCTCCTGACCCCTACGAAGAGGTAAGCACCTGTGACCGCCACGCCCAGCCGAGTTGTCGTCCTCAACTCCGGTTCCTCATCGCTGAAGTACCAGCTGCTCGACATGGAGAGCGGCGCCCGGCTCGCCGTGGGCCTGGTCGAGCGCATCGGCGAGGAGACGTCCCGCCTCAAGCACACGCCGCTGACCGGGGGCGGCGGCGAGGCGCGCGAGGTGAACGGCCCGATCGCCGACCACGACGCGGCCCTCAAGGCGGTCGCCGGGGAGCTGGCCCGCGACGGGATGGGCCTGGACTCCCCCGAGCTCGCCGCGATCGGTCACCGGGTGGTGCACGGCGGCATGTTCTTCACCGAGCCGACCGTCATCGACGACGCGGTGCTCGCGGAGATCGAGCGGCTGATCCCGGTCGCGCCGCTGCACAACCCGGCCAACCTCACGGGCATCCGCACCGCGATGGCGCTGCGCCCGGACCTGCCGCAGGTCGCCGTCTTCGACACGGCGTTCCACACGACGATGCCGGAGTCGGCGGCGCGCTACGCGATCGACGTGAAGACCGCCGACGAGCACCGGATCCGCCGCTACGGCTTCCACGGCACGTCGCACGCGTACGTGTCCCTCAAGGCCGCCGAGCTCCTCGGCAAGACCCCCGAGGAGGTCAACGTCATCGTGCTGCACCTGGGCAACGGCGCCTCGGCGTCGGCGGTGCGCGGCGGCCGGTGCGTGGACACGTCCATGGGCCTGACGCCCCTGGAGGGCCTGGTGATGGGGACGCGTTCGGGCGATGTGGACCCGGCCGTCATCTTCCATTTGATGCGGGTGGGCAACATGTCCGCCGACGAGATCGACGTACTGCTCAACCAGAAGAGCGGTCTGGTCGGTCTCTGCGGCGACAACGACATGCGGGAGATCCGGCGTCGTATCGACGAGGGCGACGAGGAGGCGCGGCTCGCCTTCGACATCTACATCCACCGTCTGAAGAAGTACATCGGCGCCTACTACGCGGTGCTCGGCCGGGTGGATGCCGTGGTGTTCACGGCGGGGGTCGGCGAGAACGCGGCGCCGGTGCGCGAAGCTGCCGTCACGGGCCTGGAGGAGCTGGGCCTCGCGGTCGACGGCGAGCTCAATTCCGTACGTTCGGACGAACCGCGGCTGATCTCGCCGGAGTACGCGCGGGTGGCGGTCGCCGTCGTCCCGACCGATGAGGAACTGGAGATCGCGCGGCAGACCTACGCCCTCGTGCACGACTCCGCGGCCCGCAACGACTGAGCGCACCACCGCCCATTTGTAGATTCCACCAGACGGAATATTCCGCAGCGAAACAAACCGATAGGATCGCCCCCATGCGCCGTTCCAAAATCGTCTGCACGCTGGGCCCCGCCGTCGACTCCGAAGAGCAGCTCATTGCGCTGATCGAAGCCGGCATGAATGTGGCCCGCTTCAACTTCAGCCATGGCACGCACGCCGAGCACCAGGGGCGGTACGACCGTGTCCGGGCCGCCGCGGAGAGCACCGGCCGCGCCGTCGGCGTCCTCGCGGACCTCCAGGGCCCCAAGATCCGTCTCGAGACCTTCGCCGAAGGCCCCGTCGAGCTGGTGCGCGGTGACGAGTTCACCATCACCACCGACGATGTGCCGGGCGACAAGTCGATCTGCGGCACGACCTACAAGGGTCTGCCCGGCGATGTCTCCAAGGGCGACCAGATCCTCATCAACGACGGCAACGTCGAGCTGCGCGTCGTCGAGGTCGACGGGCCGCGCGTGAAGTCGATCGTCGTCGAGGGCGGTGTCATCTCCGACCACAAGGGCATCAACCTGCCCGGCGCGGCCGTGAACGTGCCCGCACTGTCCGAGAAGGACATCGAGGACCTGCGCTTCGCCCTGCGGATGGGCTGCGACATGGTCGCCCTGTCCTTCGTGCGCAACGCCGACGACGTCCAGGACGTCCACAAGGTGATGGACGAGGAGGGCCGCCGGGTCCCCGTCATCGCCAAGGTGGAGAAGCCGCAGGCGGTCGACAACATGGAGGGCGTCGTCGCGGCGTTCGACGCCGTGATGGTGGCCCGCGGTGACCTCGCCGTCGAGTACCCGCTCGAGAAGGTCCCGATGGTGCAGAAGCGCCTCGTGGAGATGTGCCGCCGCAACGCCAAGCCGGTGATCGTCGCAACCCAGATGATGGAGTCGATGATCACCAACTCCCGCCCCACGCGCGCCGAGGCGTCCGACGTCGCCAACGCGATCCTGGACGGCGCGGACGCGGTCATGCTGTCCGCCGAGTCCTCCGTGGGCGCCTATCCGATCGAGACCGTGAAGACGATGTCGAAGATCGTCGTCGCGGCCGAGGGGGAGCTCCTGTCCAAGGGCCTCCAGCCGCTCGTGCCCGGCAAGAAGCCGCGCACGCAGGGCGGTTCGGTCGCCCGCGCGGCCTGCGAGATCGCCGACTTCCTGGGCGCCAAGGGCCTGGTGGCCTTCACCCAGTCCGGCGACACGGCCCGCCGCCTGTCCCGCTACCGCGCGGCCCAGCCGATCCTGGCCTTCACCACGGACGAGGGCACCCGCAACCAGCTGACGCTGAGCTGGGGCGTCGAGTCGCACATCGTGCCGTACGTCGACAACACCGACGCGATGGTCGACCTGGTCGACGCCGAGATGGTGAAGCTGAACCGCTTCAACGACGGCGACACCGTGATCATCACGGCCGGTTCGCCCCCCGGCGTCCCCGGCACCACCAACATGGTCCGGGTGCACCACCTGGGCGGCGGAGAGCGCGACTGACGCCCCTCCCTGAACTGCGCCGAGGGCGCCCCCTGTTGAAGGGGGCGCCCTCGGCGTCTGTGCGGCTCCCGGACTGGTCCGTGGGTGGCGCGGCAGCAGGATCAGTCGGTGAGGTACTGGTGGAGACCCGGCACGTGCAGGGTGCCACCGAACTGACCGGCCTGCTTGACCTTCACGTTCGTGAAGTAGATCAGCGGGATGTTCAGCGGCGGCGGGTGCTCCGCGTCGAACGTGATCGGGATCAGCCCCAGGAGGTTGCCCGAGATCGACTCCGTGTACATGGTGGTCTTGCCGTCACGGATGGTGGACGTGGTGCCCTTGCCGGCCTGGACGTGGTACGTCCTGCCGCCCGGGCCCTCGACCATCTGGTGCAGGTCACCGATGTCGGTGCCGTCCGAGATGACGTACTTCAGGACCTTCTTGACCGTGCCGTTGGGCGTGCGCACGTTCACGACGCCCTGATAGTCCGCGCCCTTGAGGGTCAGCGAACTGGCCTCAAGACGCCACGAGTCGTTCGGGACCTGAGCAGGGGTCTGCTCGTTGCCCCCCTCGGCATCCGTCGCGGCCGGGCAGTTGTCCGGCACACCGGTCTCGCCCGCCGACGGCGTCGGGACCACCTTCGTGGCCTTGCCCGCGGTGTCGCCGACGGCCTTCCCGGCCTTGTCCACCGTGTCCTTGACCGCGTCCCCGGCCTTGTCCGCCGTGTCCGTGACGGGCTTGGTGACCTTGCCGACGGTGTCCTTGACGGTGCCGCCCACATCCGTGGACTTGGACGCCGAGGCCGAGGGGGTCGGGGTCGCCGACTCCTTCTGATCCGGCGTCAGCAGGTCCTTGAGCGCGTCGCCGACACCCAGCGGGTCGAGCGGGTTCTTGGTCTCGGAGGGCGTCGGGGTCGGCGTGGCCGTCTTGCTGCCGGCCGTGCTGTCACCCGAGGGCGTGTCCGTGGACTTGGACGCGGAGGGCGACGGGGTGGGCTCGGCCTTGTCGCCCGAGTCCGCCTTGTCGCCCGACGTGTCCTTGCTCGCGGAGGCCGAGGGCGTCGGGGTGGGCGAGGCGGACTCGTCCCCCTTGTCGTCGGCCGCGTCCTTGCCGTCCTTGGACGCCTCGATCGCGTCGGCGCACGCCTTGTAGTCGTCCGCCGAGAACTTGGTGGGGTTGTCCTTGGCCTGCGCGAGCGTGGGAGTCAGACCCATGCCCATGAGTACGGCCGTGGGCATGGCCGCGATGGCTATGGCCTTGCCCGCGGGCATGTGCAGCCTGTTGAGCAGATGCTTTCTGGGGGCTGCATGCCGCGGCCCGGTTCTCTCACGGAACTCTGCCGCAGAGTTCTCGTGGCGCACCTCGTCAGCCGGCACGGTGCCTCCCGTTCGTCCCGTCGTTACCGTTCGTGCTCGTTCCTGACAGATCGTCCGACGCGCCACCGAAGGCATCGAAGGCCGCCGTCTCGCCCTTCGGAGAGTCGGCGTCGTCCGCGGACTTCACACCGCCGGTCTCCGTCTTCGCAGCCCGTGAGGGCCCCCAGGAGATGCCGAGAGCGCCGCCGAGCAGCGCCAGCAGGAAGCCGATGACAAAGCCACCGAAGTTGGAGACCACCAAGGAGACCAGGGCGAGCAGGATCGCCGCGACGCCCGCGAAGACGCGGGACATCGGCTGGAACCAGAGCGTCAGGCCGAGCACCACAAGCAGGACGCCGATGATCAGCGAACCGGCGCCGGCGGTCGTCGACATCCGGATGGTCATCGAGCCGAGCGTGAGGTTCGCGTACGGGAAGTACATGATCGGAATGCCGCCCAGCAGCGTCAGCAGACCACCCCAGAATGGGCGCTGACCGCGCCACCCTCGGAACGATCGGCGCGTCCGGCCGAGCCTGTCGCCCAGCCCTGCTTGCGCTTCGGCGCTCATGTCGTACAGCTCCTCGGGAATGGCGTTGTTCTGTGGTGATGGTGCGTGTCGGATACGGGCACGGGGACGTCACGGAGCTTCCCGTTCGCCCCCGCGCCCGGCCGTTCAGCGCTGTGAGTGAACTAGACCCTGGGGCCTAGTAGCACTCGTGTGCGCCCTTCTGCACCTGCATGTGCAGGCCGGAGAGCTTGAAGGTGCCGGCCGTGGTCGCCCACGCGCGCTGCTTGACATCTTCGAAGTGCACCGAGTCGGCCTGCTGCGAGAACGAGTCCGGGACGTACTTGTCGCCCTTGGCCGGACCCGGGCCCTTGGTGGTCGAGTCGATACCGACGCCGATGTCGATGTTCTTGAACGTGGCGTTGGTCGACAGGTCGTCGGCGTCGATGTACAGCTTCTTCGCCTCGACGCGGGGGCCGCCCGCACCGCCCGCGCTGAGCTTCATCGACACTTCGCCGAAGACCGGTACCGGCACGACGACCGACTGGCACAGGTTGGTTATCTTCGCCTCGTTGAGGCCGACGACGGCAACCGGGTGCGCACCCGACTTACCGGTGTCGAGCGCCCCGTACTGGACGAAACCCGTACCGTCGAGCGAGTCTGCCGTCACCTTGAACGACTGACCCGAAACACTGAACGATGCCGCAAGCGCACCCTGCGAGAGGGCGACTCCGATCACGGCTGTCGCCGCGACGCTCGGCACCATGACTACGGCGAACCGCTTCCATCTGGTTCCGCCACGAGCCACGGACTCCATGACTTTCCTCCTTCTCGGACGTACATCTCCGGCCCTGACTGCACCCGTTGGGGTGCTCAGCCGGGCAGGGATGGGAGAAGTGCTACGTCCTCGGGAAGGAGAGCGCCCGCTTCGGGGGCGCGCATTGGCACCCGAATCACCGGCGATCACCCCCGAGCGACAACCACTGGTCGCACCTGACAGTCACGCGCAACCTGCTGGACAGGCCCTGCCGGGAAGCAGAGACCCCCCTGCCCAAGGCCGGCGGCACTGCTACCGGCCTGCTCGGTGGGGACCCTGAAACCCCGCGACCCGATTGGCTGTCGGACTGCGGGATGAGGACCGAGCGTCGCCGATCGTGGTGCATTCTCGGCTGGCGCACAAGGGGGTTCGTTACTGGCTAGTAACGGACGGATAACCGAACAACGACCGGATGATGTCACCCGGCAACACAGGGTGGTGTCAAGCGAGTTGCCAAAGCAGAGAAAGAAGGGGCGTAACCGGACAGAAGGTGGCCCCTGACTTACTCCAAGTAACAGCGGCCGCCTTTACCAAGTTTTGGTAAAGCACGACCGCTGTGTACCCGTGGAGACAGAACTTTCACCTGGGCACCACATCGCCCGGCGTTTAGGAACTGGTCAGAAACGGCTCAGAAGAGAACCCGGGCCAGAGCCGTACGGCCCGTAATCACGCGCGGATCGTCGAAGCCGACGACCTCGAAGAGTTCGAGCAGCCGCACGCGCGCGGCGTCCCGGTCCTCGCCCGCCGTGACCCTCACCGTGTCGACAAGTCGGCCGAACGCGTCAGCGACATGGCCTCCGACCAGGTCGAGGTCGGCTGCGGCGATCTGTGCCGCCACGTCGGAGGGCCGGTCCGCGGCGTCCTGACGGACCTTCTGCGGATCGAGACCCTGTACGCGCAGGAGCAACTCGGCCTGCGCCAGGCCGAGCTTGGCCTCGGTGTTGCCGGGGTCGTCGTTCAGCACGTTCTCGTACGCCTGGACGGCGCCGGGGAGGTCGCCGGCGTCAAGAGCCTGCGCGGCTGCTTCGAGCAGAGCGTCGTGCGGACCGACCGGAGCCTCCACGACCGGTGCAGATCCCTCCGCATCGGGGTCGACCGTGATGCCGGTCAGGCCGAAGCGCTCCTCGGCGACCTGGATCAACTGGTCGAGCGTCCCGCGGATCTGCTCGGCCGGCGCGGCCCCCTGGAAGAGCGGCAGGGCCTGTCCGGCCACCACCGCGAAGACCGCCGGAATCCCCTGGACCCCGAACTGCTGCATCAGCATCTGGTTGGCGTCGACGTCGATCTTGGCGAGCACGAACCGGCCGTTGTACTCGGCCGCGAGGCCTTCGAGCAGCGGGCTCAGCTGCTTGCACGGCTCGCACCACTCCGCCCAGAAGTCGATGACGACGGGCACCTCGGCCGAGCGCTGGAGGACATCGCGCTCGAAACCGGCCTCGTCGACATCGATGACGAGGCTTGACGGGGAGACGGCCCCGCCGCCGCCCTGCCGCGCGGACTCGGCACGCGCCTGCTCCGCCTTCGCCTTGGCCTCCTGGGCCGCCTTCACCGCGGCGAGGTCGACGACTCCGCTCATGGACATGTTCCGTGGCTGCATGAGTACATCCTCCCCCTTCCGCGGTGCGTTGTGGGCCGGGACCGCCGGTCGCGGCCTCCCGCCGGACTGCGGGCGCCGTCAGGTGATCGGTCGCGGACTTGGTCTGCGGCCCCAAGAGGGGCCGTTCTGCGGCCCGAAGGGGCCTGTTCGGCGCCGGGTCCCCACCCGGTGCCTCGTGGTTGTCGCAAGGCTCACTGAGCTTTCGCTACGGGTCGTAGCGTAACTCTCGCGCGGGCCGCGTGGGGAGGGGGTCTCGGTGATCTTCGCTGTGGTCTGCCTCACGGCGCTATCCCTACCGGCCGGTATGGTCACTTTCATGCAGAGCCGCACCCCACCGCCCCTCCCGAGAACGGGCCGCCCACGAAGCGCCGCCGCCGACGCGGCGATCCTCGAGGCGACCCGTGCGGCGCTGGTGGACCTCGGCTGGTCCAAACTCACGATGGGCGACGTGGCGACCCGCGCGGGCGTCGCCAAGACGACGCTCTACCGGCGCTGGGCAGGCAAGAACGAGCTCGTCGTGGACGCGGTCGCGGTCCTCTTCGACGAGCTCGAACTCCCGGACAACGGCAGCCTCGCCGCCGACATCGGGGGCGTGGTCCTCCAGTTCGCGGCGCTCCTGAACCGCCCGGAGACCAAGACGGCGCTGATGGCGGTCGTCGCCGAGTCGACGCGCGACGAACCGCTGCGCGAGCGCATCCGCACCTCGATCGTGGACCGGCAGAAGCGCCTGGTCCTGGAGGGCCGCGCCCGCGCCCACGCACGCGGCGAACTCCCCCTCGAACCCGACCCGGCCGCCGCCTCCCGCACCGCCGACCTCATCTTCGACGTGGTCGCTGGAGCCGTGGTGCACCGCACGCTGGTGAGCGCGGAGCCGGTGGACGAGGAGTGGGTCGACCGCTTCACCACGCTGCTCCTGGGCGGACTCGCCTCCGTACAGGCCTAGCCCGCCCGGGCTCCGTCAGTTGTTCCAGGCGCAACTGCCCAGCTTGGCACGCTTCTTGACCACCAGTCGGGCCGCCTCGTCCGCCGGCAGGACGTGGGTGTGCGAGCCCCGGCACACGACCGTGCGGTCGCCGTGTCCGGCGAGGTCCACGAGGATCTGGTCCCAGTGGCGGTACTGCACGTCGTGCGCGGAGTCGGCGTAGGTGCGGACCGTGACGCGGTCCGCGGAGAACTGCTGCCGCCAGGTCGCGAGGGTGGCCGGCGGGACCGTGGTGTCCTTGTCGCCGCCGTACAGATGGACGGGGGCCGTCAGCTTCGACAGGTCGGGGCCCGGCCGCTCGCAGTACAGCCTCTGCTCGTGGACCTGCGGCGCCGGATCGGCTTGCTGGCCACGCTGGTTGTAGGTGCGGGCACCGTCCTCGTACGCCGTGTCCGCGAAGCCCGGGATGGACTTGACGGGGCTGTCGGCGGGGAACGCCCACCACTTGCGCGGGTCGGTGATGGAGTCCTTCAGCGCAGCGGCGAGCGCGTCGTCGGACATCGCGCAGTACGCGGGCTTCTCGCCGTACGGCGGCAGGGCGGCGGCCAGGTGCAGGGCTGAGACGCGGCCGGGCGCGCGGGCGGCGAGTTCGGCGGCGTAGGGACCGCCTCCGGAGATCGCGACGACCCTGAACCTCTCGACGCCGAGGCGGTCGAGCACGTCGAGGGCGTCCCGCGCGAAGTCCGCCTTGCCGAGGGCGGGATCGTACGCGGTGTCGCCGAAACCGTTGCGCTCGACGGAGATCAGCCGCAGGCCCAGGTCCGCGCGTGTGGTGCGGAAGAAGTCAGTCATGTGGACGGCCCGCGCGCTGGTCCCGGTGCCGCCTATGTAGAGGACCGGAACGCCGTTGTGCGGACCCGAGTCGGTGTAGTGGGCCGTACGTCCGGAGGGCAGCTTCGCGGCGCGTACGTCGGGGCCGAGCGGGTCGAAGGTGTTCTGTACCTTCGGCTCGGCCGGCGGGCTCGCGCTCACCGCCCCGGATCCACCGAGGACCATCCCGCCGAGCAGGGCGAGTGCGGCGCAACCGACGGTGGTGGTGGTGCGGTTGAGTCCGGACAGACGCACGGGAACTCCAGGGGCAGGCGACGATTGACGTGCCCGCGCCTACCCCTGCCCGCGCCGGGTGACACCTGTCACCGTGTCCCCCGGCGCGAACTCCCGTCAGAATCCGGCGGGTTCGGTGTACACGCCCCACTCGTCGCGCAGCACCCCGCAGATCTCACCCAAGGTGGCCTCGGCGCGTACGGCGTCGAGCATGGGCGGGATCATGTTGCCGCCGTTGCGCGCGGCCTTCAGCATCTCGTCGAGGGCGGAGCGCACGCGGGCGTCGTCCCTGGCCGCCTTGCGCACGCCGAGCTCGCGCACCTGCTCGCGCTCGACCTCGTGGCTGACCCGCAGGATCTCCAGGTCGCCGGTGACGGACCCGTGGTGAGCGTTGACGCCGACGACCCGCTTGTCGCCCTTCTCCAGCGCCTTCTGGTACTGGAACGCGGACTCGGCGATCTCGCCGGTGAACCAGCCGTCCTCGATGCCGCGCAGGATGCCGGAGGTCATCGGCCCGATCGGGTGCTGCCCGTCCGGGTGGGCGCGCAGGCCGCGCTCCTTGATCTGCTCGAAGATCTTCTCGGCGTCGGCCTCGATCCGGTCCGTGAGCTGCTCCACGAACCACGAACCGCCCAGCGGGTCCGCGACGTTGGCGACGCCGGTCTCCTCCATGAGGACCTGCTGCGTGCGCAGCGCGATCTCGGCGGCCTGCTCGGAGGGGAGCGCCAGGGTCTCGTCGAGGGCGTTCGTGTGCAGCGAGTTGGTGCCGCCGAGCACGGCCGCGAGCGCCTCGACTGCGGTCCGCACGACGTTGTTGTACGGCTGCTGCGCGGTCAGGGAGACCCCGGCGGTCTGCGTATGGAAGCGCAGCCACTGCGCCTTGTCGGTCTTCGCCCCGTACACGTCCCGCATCCAGCGGGCCCAGATGCGGCGGGCGGCGCGGAACTTGGCGATCTCCTCGAAGAAGTCGAGGTGGGCGTCGAAGAAGAAGGAGAGGCCGGGCGCGAAGACGTCCACGTCGAGCCCGCGCGACAGGCCGAGCTCCACATAGCCGAAGCCGTCGGCGAGCGTGTACGCCAGCTCCTGCGCGGCCGTGGAGCCGGCCTCGCGGATGTGGTACCCGGAGACCGAGAGCGGCTTGTACGCGGGGATGCCCGCCGCGCAGTGCTCCATGAGGTCGCCGATCAGGCGCAGATGCGGCTCGGGCTGGAAGAGCCACTCCTTCTGCGCGATGTACTCCTTGAAGATGTCGGTCTGGAGCGTGCCGTTGAGGACGGCCGGGTCGACGCCCTGGCGCTCGGCGGCCACGAGGTACATGCAGAAGACGGGCACGGCGGGGCCCGAGATCGTCATGGACGTCGTGACGTCCCCGAGCGGGATGTCCTTGAACAGGACCTCCATGTCGGCGGCGGAGTCGATGGCGACGCCGCAGTGCCCGACCTCGCCGAGCGCGCGCGCGTCGTCGGAGTCGCGGCCCATGAGCGTCGGCATGTCGAACGCGACGCTCAGCCCTCCCCCGCCGGCGGCGAGGATCATCTTGTACCGCTCGTTGGTCTGCTCGGCGTTCCCGAACCCGGCGAACTGCCGGATCGTCCACGTACGGCCCCGGTACCCGGTCGGGTACAGGCCGCGCGTGAACGGGTACTCGCCGGGCCATCCGATCCGCTCGAAGCCCTCATAGGTGTCCCCGGGACGTGGCCCGTAGGCCGGGTCGACCGGGTCCCCGGAGAGCGTCGAGAAGTCGGCGTCCCGCTTGCGGGCGGAGTCGTACCGGGCCTGCCAGCGACGGCGGCCCTCTTCGATGGCGTCAGCGTCCATGCTTCCCATGCCTTCAAATTTACTTGGACGTCCTAGTAAATGTCGATGGCAAACCGCCCGCACATCGTGCGGGCGGTGGAGTGGCGCGGTCCGTCAGGCCTTGGCGACGACGGGGCCGTCGTCGGCGACCTTGGAGTCCAGCTCGCGGGAGACCTTCCGCTCCACGAAGAACGCGGCGGTCGGGATCGTGCCGGCGATCAGCACCCACAGCTGCTTGCCGACCGGCCACTTCGCCTTGGAGCCCAGGTCGAAGGCGAAGACCAGGTAGATCACGTACAGCCAGCCGTGCGCGATGGCGACGACGCGCGTGGCATCCGCCGCGCCGTCGATGCCGAGCACGTACTTGGCGATCATGCCGAGGCACAGCAGGACCAGCAGGACGCCCGTGACAAAGGCCATCACCCGGTACCGGGTCAGCACGCTTCGTTTCATGGATACGAGCGTAACGGCCCGTTTTGCGCGATCTTCGCGCGGGTCAGGCCTCGTCGAAGTCGTGGGCGGCGACCCGCAGCGGCCGCAGCATCGCGAAGATCTCGCCGCACTCCTCGGCGTCGTACGCCCCGAGCCCGAAGTCCATCGCCATCAGGTCGCGGGTGGCGGCGTCGCAGACCTCGCGGCCCTTGGTGGTGATGGAGGCGAGCGTTCCGCGCCCGTCGTTCGGGTTGGGCCGCTTGTCGACGAGCCCGGAGCGCACCAGGCGGTCGACCGTGTTCGTGACCGAGGTCGGGTGCACCATGAGCCGCTCGCCGATCTTCGACATCGGCAGCTCGCCGGCCTTGGAGAAAGTGAGCAGCACCAGCGCCTCGTAGCGCGCGAAGGTCAGTCCGTACGGCTTCACGACCGCGTCGACCTCGGCGAGGAGGATCTGGTGCGCGCGCATGATCGAGGTGATCGCACCCATGGACGGCACGGATCCCCAGCGCTGCTTCCAGAGTTCGTCTGCACGGGCGATGGGATCGAAGGCAAGGCTGAGCGGCTTCGGCACGCCCAAGACCTTACCGGCCGGTCATATGCTGGTCAGCCCCGTCTCGCCCTTCGGTCCGGAGCCCTGCGCGAAAGCCCCGGCCCACCCGGGCCGGGGCTTCACACGGAGGTCAGGTTCCGGGGCTTCACTCGGCGGCGAGGTGCCTCTCGACCGTCGCGACCTTCGACGTCATGCCGTCCGTCACACCGGGGCGGATGTCCGCCTTGAGGACGAGGGACACCCGCGGGGCCCGCGCCTCGACGGCGGCGACGGCACGCTTCACGACATCCATGACCTCGTCCCACTCACCCTCGATGGAGGTGAACATCGCGTCGGTTCGGTTCGGGAGCCCGGACTCGCGCACGACCCGGACGGCGTCGGCCACGTACTCGCCGACGTCCTCGCCGACACCGAGCGGGGAGACCGAGAAGGCGACGATCATGCGTTCACGGCCTTCTCCTGGCGGGCGCGGGACGCGATGACCGCGGCCTCCGCCTCACGCTTCAGCTTGCGCTCGGCGAAGAAGCCGCCGGTCGGCAGGACGGAGAGGACGAAGTAGAGGGCGCCGGTCCTGAAGCCCCACTTCGTACGGTTCCACGCGTCGAGCCAGAAGATCACGTAGAGGATGAACAGGACGCCGTGCACCATGCCCATGACCGGGACGGCGTCGAACTCCGTGGTCCGCTTCAGCACCGAGCAGACGAGGAGCAACAGGAAGGAGACGGCCTCAGGAGCGGAGACCAGGCGGAGTCGGCGGAGTGCGGAGGCGGTCTTGATGTCCACGGGGCACCTTCGGCAGAAGCGGTGAGGGGGCGGGCGTTCGATCTTGTGAACGCAAGCACAAGCGCTGCCCATTGTGGCATCGGGGACGTCCCGGGGTTCGCTCAGGGTTCGTTCAGGGCCGGGACCCCTGTCCCGGGGGGCATCTCGCCCATTACCGTCACATCGTGGCTACATTCCGGCTTCAAGGCAGCAGAGTGCTCGCCGTCGACATGACGGGCGACAGCGTCAAGGCGAAGAACGGCTCGATGGTCGCGTACGACGGCCGGATGGCGTTCAAGAAGATGACGGGCGGCGGCGAGGGCATCCGCGGCATGGTGACCCGCCGCCTCACCGGCGAGGAGATGACGGTGATGGAGGTGAAGGGGCAGGGCACGTGCTGGTTCGCGGACCGGGCGAGCGAGATCAGCGTCGTGAACCTGCGGGGCGACAAGCTCTTCGTCGAGTCGAGCAATCTGCTCTGCACGGACGCGGGCCTGCGCACCGGCACGTCCTTCACCGGCGTACGCGGCGCCTCCCAGGGCAACGGCCTGTTCACGACGACCGTCGAGGGCCACGGCCAGGCGGCGATCATGAGCGAGGGCCCCGCCGTCGCGCTCCGCGTCAGCCGGGACCACCCCCTGACCGTCGACCCGGGCGCGTACATCGCACATCAGGGGAATGTGCGGCAGTCCTTCCAGTCGGGCGTCACGTTCCGCACGTTCATGGGCGAAGGCGGCGGCGAGGCCTTCCAGATCCGCTTCGAGGGCGACGGCCTGGTCTACGTACAGCCCAGTGAGCGCAACACGATCGCGGGAGACGTGTGAGATGCCCTTCCGTGAGATCAACTCGAAGATGGTCGAGGCGACGGTCGTGCCCGGGCAGCGGATCTACAGCCAGCGCGGCGCGATGCTCGCCTACAAAGGGGACGTGACCTTCACGCCCAGCATCCAGGGCGGCCAGGGCGGCGTGATGTCCATGATCGGGCGCCGCGTGGCGAACGAGGCGACGCCGCTGATGACCGTGGACGGCAGCGGCACCGTCCTGTTCGGGCACGGCGGCCATCACGTCCAGGTGATAGCCCTCTCCGGAGACACCCTCTATGTGGAGGCGGACCGGCTGCTCGCCTTCGACGGGAGCCTTCAGCAGGGCACGATGTTCATGGGCTCGCAGGGCGGCGTCATGGGGATGGTGCGCGGCCAGGTCACCGGGCAGGGCCTGTTCACCACGACCCTCAAGGGACACGGCGCGGTCGCCGTCATGGCGCACGGCGGCGTCATCGAGCTGCCGATCACGCCGGGCCGCCCCGTCCATGTCGACCCGCAGGCGTACGTCGCGCACCACGGCGACGTGAGGAACAAGCTGTCGACGGCCCTCGGCTGGCGCGACATGGTGGGGCGCGGCTCCGGCGAGGCGTTCCAGCTGGAGCTCAGCGGCAGCGGCGCGGTGTACGTCCAGGCCTCGGAGGAGAAGCTGTGAGCACCCCGGTGATCTTCGACCCGGCCACCCTGCCGGCAGACGACAATGTGAACGCGTACACGTTCTGTGTGGAACTCAAGGGCAGCAACTGGTTCCTGCAGAAGGGCAAGATGATCGCCTACTACGGGCGCATCGACTTCAACGGGATCGGGCACGGCCGCCTCGACCGCCTCGTACGGACGTCCTTCCACTCCCCGCTGCACGCGAGCGACTGGGTCGTGGCGGAGGGCTCGGGCAAGATGCTGCTCGCCGACCGGGCCTTCGACGTGAACTCGTACGACCTGGAGAACGGGAACCTGACCATCCGCTCGGGTAACCTGCTCGCTTTTCAGCCAACTCTCGCGCTGAAGCAGTCGATCGTTCCCGGCTTTCTGACACTCATTGGCACGGGCAAATTCGTGGCGGCCTCGAACGGCCCGGTGGTCTTCATGGAGCCGCCGATCCGCGTAGATCCACAGGCGCTGGTCGGCTGGGCTGACTGCCCGTCACCTTGCCACCACTACGACCACTCCTATCTGACGGGCGTGATCGGCGGTCTACGTGCGATGACGGGCATCGGAGGCGTCTCCGGGGAGGAGCACCAGTTCGAGTTCGTGGGCGCCGGGACGGTATTGCTGCAGTCCACGGAGACGTTGATGACGGAACAGGCGACGGGCGCCGTGCCGCAGCGGGCAGGGGTGCCGGGCGGTCAGGGGGCGCCCGGACAGCAGCCGGGGGTACCGCGTCTTCCCGGACAGCTCGGCGACCTCCAGCGTCGCTTCGGACTGTGAGCGGTAATCTGCGGAGTGTGACGTCGAACGCGTGACCCCTTTGTGTCACGAGGGGGTGGGAGGCGTCACACCCCCCACTTTCGTTCGCATTTCAACTTCTTAGGTAGAATCAATATATGGAGACCGAGACGGCCACACGCTGGCTGACCGACGAGGAACAGTGCGCCTGGCGCACGCACGTAGAGGTCAACAGGATGCTGACGTATCAGCTCGAGAAGGACCTCCAGCCGTTCGGCCTGACGATGAACGACTACGACATCCTCGTGCATCTCTCCGAGACGGACGACCGCCGGATGCGCATGAGCGATCTCGCGACCGCCACTTTGCAGTCCAAGAGCCGGCTCTCCCATCAGATCACCCGTATGGAGAACGCCGGACTCGTCCGCCGTGAGAACTGCGAGTCCGACCGCCGCGGCCTCTACACCGTCCTGACCGAGGAGGGCATGGAGACCATGAAGAAGGTCGCCCCGCACCACGTGGCGTCCGTACGGCGGCACTTCGTCGACCTGATCTCCCCGGAGGAGCTCGACGCCCTCCACAAGGCCCTGACCCCGATCGCCGAACACCTGCGTTCGCAGCGCGGCAAACCGTGACCATTGCGAACGGGGAACGCCGACCTTCCCCGTCCGCCGGCGTCAGGCCACCGGCGCCACCGGCAGCCTGAGTTCGAAGAGCGCTCCGCCCGCGGGCGACGAGCGGACCGCCAGGGCGCCGCCGTGCCGCACGGCGACGTCCCTGGCGATGGCGAGTCCCAGACCCGCCCCGCCGTCGTCCCGGGCCCGCGCGTCGTCCAGGCGCACGAACCTCTCGAAGATCCGCTCCCGCTCCGCCTCCGGCACGCCCGCGCCGTCGTCGCCGACCTCGACGACCGCCCACGGCCCCTCGGCCCGCACGGCGATGTCCACACGGGACCGGGCGTGACGCTGCGCGTTGTCCAGCAGATTCCCGACCACCCGCGCCAACTGGCTGCGCGAGCCCGCCACTTCGACGCGTTCGAGGTGCGTCCGGACCGCGACGCGGCCCGCCGGGCGCTGCGACAGCTCCTCGCCGGCCAGCGTGGCCAGATCGATGCGCGCCTCCCCCGGCCGCTCCCCCGCGTCGAGCCGGGCGAGCAGCAGGAGCCCCGCGGCGAGTTCCTGGAGCCGCACCGTGTCGGCCACCGCCCCGTCCACGTCGAGCAGTTCGGGGTGGGCGGCGCCCACTTCGAGCTGGGTGCGCAGCGACGCGATGGGACTGCGCAGCTCGTGCGAGGCGTCGGCGACGAACCGGCGCTGGCGCTCCACGGACGTCTCCAGCGCGGCGAGCGTCTCGTTAGTGGTCCGCGCGAGGCGCGCCACCTCGTCGTGCGTGGCCGGCTCCGGCACCCGGCGCGCCAGGTCCTGCGACGCCGTGATCGCGGACATCTCGCTCCGGATGCCCTCGACGGGGCGCAGCGCCCTGCGGGTCACCAGCCAGGTGACCGCGCCGACGACGCCGAGCAGCACCGGGAAGCCGATCAGCATGACGGTCAGCGCGGTGCCGACGGCGCTCTGCTCGGCGGACAGCGAGGCGCCCGCGTACACGGTGAGGTCGCCCTGCCGGGTGCTCTTCACCTCCAGCGCGGCGAACCGGTAGTCCCGGGTCTCCCCGTCGACGGTGGCCGAGCCCTTGCCGCCCTCGGCGTCGTCGGCGATCTCCCCGTACGCGTACGAGTCGTCGTCCCCGCCCCCGCCCTTGCCCTTGCCCTTGCCCTTGCCCCCATGCCGGTCGGAGCCGCCGTCGTCGTCTCCTCCGTCGTCATCGCCACCGGCGTCGTCCACCGGCGGGGTCACCGGCTTGACGGCGGACGAGCCGGTCCCGCTGATCCGCTCCAGGTCCTCACCGGCGGCCAGGAGCCGGCCGTCACCGTCCACGACCTGCACCGGGGTGTCATCACCGTCCGGGAGTTCGAGGGCGGCGGGCGCGGTGCCGGTCGCGATCGACACGGCGACCTTGCGGGCGGAGGACTCCGCCTCGCTCGACGCCTGGTCGGTGAGGTTGGACCGCAGCGCGAGCAGCACGGACGCGCCGGCGGCGAGGAGCGCCACGGCGACGACGAGGGTCGCGCCGAGCGTGGCTCTGGCCCGTACCGAACCGAACAGCCGCCGCCTCATCGCGGCACCTCCAGGCGGTAGCCCACGCCGCGCACCGTCCTGATCAGCTCCGCGCCCAACTTCTTGCGCAGGGTGCTGACGTACACCTCGACGATGTTCGGGTCGCCCTCGTACGCGAAGTCCCAGACGTGCTCCAGGATCTCCGCCTTCGAGACGACCTCGCCGGACCGCACCACCAGCTGCTCGAGGACCGCGAACTCCTTTGCGGTGAGCGGCACTTCGGTCTCGCCGTGCAGGACGCGGCGCGCGCCGGTGTCGACCCGCAGCGGGCCGAGCGTGCGGACGGACGAGCCGCCGCCGGTGCCGCGCCGCCGCAGGAGCGCCTTCACGCGTGCGACGAGGACGACGTACGAGAACGGCTTGGTGAGGTAGTCGTCGGCGCCCGTGTCGAGCCCCTCCGCCTCGTCGTACTCGCCGTCCTTGGCGGTGAGCATGAGGATCGGCACGTCGTGGCCGGCGGCGCGCAGGGCGGCGCAGACGCGGTAGCCGTTCATCCCCGGCAGCATGATGTCGAGGACGACCAGGTCGTACGCGCCCTCGCCCGCCCGATGGAACCCTTCGAGGCCGTCGTGGACGACGTCGACGGCGAACCCCTCCGCGGTCAGGCCCCGGGCGAGGGAGAGGGCGAGACGCTTTTCGTCTTCCACGATGAGCAGGCGCATGGGGGCCAGGGTCGCAAACGGAACCTGAAGAAGTCTTCAGGTTCCTTCAGCGGGGCTTCAGCATCGGTCGGCCACTGTGGTCCTCGTCGAAGCGCACCGGGTGTCCGGTGGGCCGGAAATCGTCTCGGGGAGGACCCTCATGAAGCGCAACATCGTGATCGCCACCATCGCCGCCGTGGCCCTGATCGGCGGCGGCACCGCGACCGCCGTCGCGGTCTCGGGCGGCGACGACGACACCACGTCGGCGGGCACGTCGACCGCGTCGCGGGGCACGGGGCACGACGACGACCGCGCGGAGCACGTCACAGAGCTGAAGACCGCGAAGGTGACGGCCTCGGACGCCATCGCCGCCGCCCTCAAGTCGATGCCCGGCACGGCGGTCTCCGCCGAGCTCGACGACGAGAACGACCATGTGGTCTGGGAGGTCGAGGTCCTGAACCGCACGACGTGGCACGACGTCCTCGTCGACCCCGCCACGGGCAAGGTCACCGGCTCGCACACCTCACGCCACGACGACACCGCCCGCGTCACCGCCACCCTGAAGGACGCGAAGACCACGGCGCAGGACGCGGCACGGGCCGCCGCCGTGAAGGGGACGGTCACCGAGATCGACCTCGACGACGACGGCACGGCCCACGCCTGGGAGGCCGAGACCACGGCGGCGAACGGCACCGACGCCGACTGGCGCGTCGACCTCCGGACCGGCGCGGTAACCCCGGACCGCTCGTCCCACGACGACGGCGACGACCACGGCCGCGACGACGCCACACGCACCACGCACGACGCGGGCGACGACCACGGCCGCGACAACACCGCCACCCACGACACCGGTGACGACCACGGCGATCACGGCCGCGGTCACGACGCCGACGACGACCACGGCCACCACGGCGACGACGACTGACGCCGGCGCCGTCAGGCCCGGCGCGGATCGGCTCATCGCGCCGCCGCGCCCGTCTCCTGAGCCGCGTCCGGGACACCGTCCCCGGGCGCGGCTTCCGCCGTCGTACGGGCGCCGCGCGCACCCCGTACCCCCCACACCGCCGCCGCGACCGGCGCCGCCGCGGCCACGGCGAAGCAGACGGCGAGCGGCAGGCGGGCCACCAGGAGGCCCGCTCCCGCCGTGCCGGCCGAGATCCCGGCGTTCACCGCCGTGTTGACCCAGGCCCCGGCCTGGGTGCGAAACGCCGGCCCGGCCGTCTCGTCCGCCACGAGATACGCGGTCGTCAGGGCGGGCGCGACGAAGAGGCCCGCAATCACGGCCGCCGCGCCGAGCGTCACCAGCCCGGGCGCGAGCGCCGCCGCCCCCAGCGCGGCGGCGAGCCCCGCGACGAGGAACGGCAGCCGGACGCGGGCAGGGGTGGACCAGGTGAGGGCGCCGTTCACAAGGCCGCCGACCGCACTGCCCGCCGAGAGCGCGGCCATCACCCAGGCCACGGCGTCGGCGTGCTGACGGGCGTCGGCGAAGGCGAGGACGAGCAGGTCGAGGGCGCCGAGGGCCAGACCGACGCCCACGGCGACGACCACCGGCTGCGCGAGGCCGCGCACCGGCGACATCCCGCCGGAGGGCCCGCGCCGCCCCGCGTCCCAGCCCGCAAGGCCCCGTACGGCCGGGGACGCCACGAACGCGGCGGTTCCCGCGGCCACCAGGACCGCGCTGGCGGCGACGCCGAACGCAGCGGGGGCGAACTGCACGACCACGCCCACGATGAGCGGGCCGGAGACGAGCAGCAGCTCCTCGGCCACCCCGTCGAGGCTGTACGCGCGCTGGAGCAACCCCTCGCGCTTGCCGACGAGTTCGCTCCACACGGTCCGCATGGTCGGGCCGAGGGGCGGGGTGCACGCGCCGGCGGCGAGGGCGGCGACACCGAGCAGGAGCCCGGAGGCCCCCGGCCGCCAGGTCAGCGCCGCGAGCACGCCGAGCAGGACGGCGTACGCCCCGGTCATCGGCGGGAGCGCGCGGCACGGCCCGTAGCGGTCGATGAGGAGCGCTCTCAGGGGGGAGAGGAAGACGCTCGCGGCGCCGAAGAGCGCCATGGCCGTGCCCGCGACGGCGTACGAGCCGGTGGCGGACTTCACCGCGAGCATCAGGGACAGGGACACGGTCCCGTAGGACAGCCGCCCGAGCAGGGCGGCACCGAAGGTGCGGCGGGCATGCGGCACCCGCAGCAGGGCTGCGTACGACATGGGTGGGAGTTCCTCAGAACGAAGGGCACACGGACGCCGAGGACCGCGACGTCACCGTTCGACGGTGGTCGCGGTCGGGTCGTGCCCTACGCACAGAGAAGGAACATACGTCCAACGTACCAGCGGGGGGCGGGAGTTGGCGATGGGCGGAACCGCGGCGCGGTCCCGGCCCCACCGTCCGCTCAGGCCTCCGTCAGGCCCTCCACCAGGGAGTCCGCCGCCCGGTACGGGTCGAGCTCGCCCGCCACGATGCGCTCGGCCAGCGAGCTGAGGCGGCGGTCGCCGTGAAGGTCCGCGATGCGCTCGCGCAGGGCCGTGACGGCGATCGTCTCGACCTCACGGGAGGCGCGGGCGAGGCGGCGCTCCTGGAGGACATCGTGCTCCTCCATCCAGGCCCGGTGCTTCTCGAGCGCCTCGACGACCTCGTCGATGCCCTCGCCGCGGGCGGCGACGGTCTTGACGATGGGCGGGCGCCAGTCACCGGCGCCCCGGGACTCACCGAGGCCCAGCATGTGGTTGAGCTCGCGGGCGGTCGCGTCCGCGCCGTCGCGGTCGGCCTTGTTGACGACGTACACGTCGCCGATCTCCAGGATTCCGGCCTTGGCCGCCTGGATCCCGTCGCCCATGCCGGGGGCGAGCAGGACCACGGACGTGTCGGCCTGCGAGGCGATCTCGACCTCGGACTGGCCGACGCCGACCGTCTCCACGAGGACGACGTCGCAGCCGGCCGCGTCGAGCACGCGGATCGCCTGCGGCGCGGCCCACGCGAGCCCGCCCAGGTGCCCGCGCGTGGCCATGGAACGGATGTACACGCCGGGGTCGGACGCGTGCTCCGACATGCGGACACGGTCACCGAGCAGGGCGCCGCCGCTGAACGGCGACGACGGGTCGACGGCGAGCACACCGACCCGCTTCCCGGCTCGCCGATAGGCGCTGACCAGGGCGGACGTGGACGTGGACTTGCCCACGCCCGGCGACCCGGTCAGCCCGACGACGTACGCGTGCCCCGCGAGCGGGGCCAGCGCCGCCATCACCTCGCGCAGCTGCGGGGACGCCCCCTCCACCAGGGAGATCAGCCGGGCCACGGCCCTGGGCCGGCCTTCCCTGGCCTGGGCCACCAGGGTGGAGACGTCCTGCATCACAGCTCCGTTCACTCGGTTTCGTCCGGCATCCGTACCGGCATAGGTGCCGGCGGAAGGGTTACGCCTTGGGTACCCGCACGATCAGCGCGTCACCCTGGCCACCGCCGCCGCACAGCGCGGCCGCGCCGACGCCGCCGCCGCGCCGCTTCAGCTCGAGCGCGAGGTGCAGGACGACACGGGCGCCGGACATCCCGATCGGGTGACCGAGGGCGATCGCGCCGCCGTTGACGTTCACCTTTTCCGAGGACACGCCGAGGTCCTTCATTGACTGCACGGCGACGGCCGCGAAGGCCTCGTTGATCTCGACGAGGTCGAGGTCCTCGACGCCGAGGCCCTCCTTCTTGAGGGCGTGCCGGATGGCGTTCGACGGCTGCGACTGGAGCGAGTTGTCGGGGCCCGCCACGTTCCCGTGGGCGCCGATCTCGGCGATCCACTCCAGGCCGAGCTCCTGCGCCTTCGCCTTGCTCATGACGACGACCGCGGCGGCGCCGTCGGAGATCTGCGAGGAGGTGCCGGCCGTGATCGTGCCGTCCTTGGCGAACGCGGGCCGCAGCCTGCCGAGCGACTCGGCGGTCGTCTCGGCGCGGATGCCCTCGTCCTTGCTGAACAGAACCGGGTCGCCCTTGCGCTGCGGGATCTCGACCGGGGTGATCTCGGCCTCGAAGAGGCCGTTCTTCTGGGCGGCGGCGGCGCGCTGGTGCGACTGGGCGGCGATCTCGTCCTGCTCGGGACGCTTGATGCCGAGGCGGGTGTTGTGCTTCTCCGTCGACTCACCCATCGGGATGTTCTCGAAGGAGTCGGTCAGGCCGTCGTACGCCATCGCGTCGAGCATCTCGACGGCGCCGTACTTGTAGCCCTCGCGGGACTTGGGGAGCAGGTGGGGCGCGTTCGTCATGGACTCCTGGCCGCCCGCGACGACGACGTCGAACTCGCCGGCGCGGATCAGCTGGTCGGCGAGCGCGATGGCGTCGAGGCCCGAGAGACACACCTTGTTGATGGTCAGCGCCGGCACGTTCATGGGGATGCCGGCCTTGACGGCCGCCTGGCGCGCGGGGATCTGCCCTGCCCCCGCCTGGAGCACCTGGCCCATGATCACGTACTGCACCTGATCTCCGCCGATCCCTGCCCGGTCGAGCGCCGCCTTGATGGCGACCCCTCCGAGGTCGGCTCCGGAGAAGGACTTGAGCGAGCCGAGCAGCCGGCCCATGGGCGTACGGGCGCCCGCGACGATCACTGAGGTGGTACCGGTCGTTCCAGACATGAGGCACGGCCCCTTGGAGATGAGGAGTGAACGAGGGTTTACTCGAATGTACTGAGCAGTACCTCCCACGTCACCGGCCGAACGGTGTGATCGCGCGCACGTTGCGTAACCACCTCCGACCGCGCTGCACTTACAGCATGCTGACGCGAATCGACCACATCGGAATCGCCTGTTTCGACCTCGACAAGACCGTTGAGTTCTACCGCGCTACCTATGGCTTCGAAGTGTTCCACTCCGAGGTGAACGAGGAGCAGGGCGTGCGCGAGGCCATGCTCAAGATCAATGAGACGAGTGACGGCGGGGCCTCCTACCTCCAGCTCCTCGAGCCCACCCGGGAGGACTCCGCGGTCGGGAAGTGGCTGGCCAAGAACGGCGAGGGCGTCCACCACATCGCCTTCGGCACGGCGGACGTCGACGCCGACTCCGCGGACATCAGGGGCAAGGGCGTACGCGTCCTGTACGACGAGCCGCGCATCGGTTCGATGGGGTCGCGCATCACCTTCCTGCACCCCAAGGACTGCCACGGCGTACTGACCGAACTCGTCACTTCCGCACCGGTTGAGTCACCTGAGCACTGACCTCCGTATATCTGGGCCGGTAGGGTTGGGGGCGGCCGTCCGTCACACGGACGGCCGCGGGCCGGGGTCCGGGTTTCGGGGGGCGAGCGACGGGGCAGCAGCCCATGCTCCGCCGTTGATCTGACACCATTCCCCGGGGGCCCCGTTCGGCGGATGGACGGTGCTCGTTTGGAGAGACTTGCGACCAGGGGACGGATGGGACCGCGCAGTGCGGGGCTACGAGAGCCAGGACAGCCGGCAGCCGGCTGAGACCGACCATCTCTCACGGTTCGAGGCCGAGATGGACCGGCTGAAGACCGAGCGGGAGAAGGCGGTCCAGCACGCCGAGGACCTGGGCTACCAGGTCGAGGTGTTGCGCGCCAAGCTGCACGAGGCGCGCCGCAACCTCGCGTCCCGTCCTGCCTACGACGGCGGGGACATCGGTTACCAGGCCGAGCAGCTGCTGCGTAACGCGCAGATCCAGGCCGACCAGCTGCGCGCCGACGCCGAGCGCGAGCTGCGCGACGCCCGCGCCCAGACACAGCGCATCCTCCAGGAGCACGCCGAGCAGCAGTCCCGGCTCCAGTCCGAGCTGCACGCCGAGGCCGTCTCGCGCCGCCAGCAGCTCGACCAGGAGCTGTCCGAGCGCCGCCAGACCGTCGAGGCGCACGTCAACGAGAACGTGGCGTGGGCCGAGCAGCTGCGCTCCCGCAGCGAGCAGCAGGCCCGCCGGCTCGTCGACGAGTCCCGTGCCGAGGCCGACCAGGCCCTCGCCGCCGCCCGCGCCGAGGCCGAGCGGGTCACCACCGAGGCCCGCCAGCGCCTGACGTCGGAGGCCGAGACGGCCCGCGCCGAGGCCGAGGCCCTGCTGCGCCGCGCCCGCACCGACGCCGAGCGCCTCCTGAACGCCGCGTCGACGCAGGCGCAGGAAGCTACCGATCACGCCGAGCAGCTGCGCTCGTCCACGGCCACCGAGTCGGACACGGCCCGCCGCCAGTCCGCCGAGCTCAGCCGTGCCGCCGAGCAGCGCCTGTCCGAGGCCGACACGGCGCTGCGCGAAGCCCGCGCGTCGGCGGAGAAGGTCCTCACCGAGGCGAAGGACGCCGCCGCCAAGCAGCTCGCGAACGCCGAGTCGGCGAACGAGCAGCGCACGCGCACCGCCAAGGAGCAGGTCGCCCGGCTCGTCTCGGAGGCCACCAAGGAGGCCGAGTCCACCAAGTCGGAGGCCGAGCAGGTCGTCACCGACGCCAAGGAGCAGGCGGAGAAGATCCTCGCCGAGGCCGGCGAGAAGGCACGCAACGTCACGGCCGAGGAGACCGCCTCCCAGCTCGCCAAGGCCGCCCGCACGGCCGAAGAGGTGCTCAACAAGGCGTCCGAGGACGCCAAGGCCACCACGAAGGCCGCCTCCGAGGAGGCCGAGCGGCTGCGCAGCGAGGCCGAGGCCGAGGCAGACCGGCTGCGCGGCGAGGCGCACGACATCGCCGAGCAGCTCAAGGGCACCGCGAAGGACGACACCAAGGAGTACCGCGCCAAGACCGTCGAGCTCCAGGAGGAGGCCCGCCGGCTGCGCGGCGAGGCCGAGCAGCTGCGGGCCGAGGCGGTCGACGAGGGCGAGCGGATCCGCAGCGAGGCGCGCCGCGAGGCCGTCCAGCAGATCGAGGAGGCGGCCAGAACCGCCGAGGAGCTGCTCGCCAAGGCGAAGGCGGACGCGGACGAGCTGCGGGCCGGCGCGCAGACCGAGAGCGAGCGGGTCCGCACCGAGGCCATCGAGCGCGCCACGAACCTGCGCAAGCAGGCCGAGGAGACCCTGGAGCGCACCCGCGCCGAGGCCGAGCGGCACCGCGAGGAGGCCGGCGAGCAGGCCGAGGCCACCAAGGCGGAGGCCGAGCGGGCGGCGCAGGAGCTGCGTGAGGAGACCGAGCGCGCGGTCGCGGCACGGCAGTCGGAGGCCGCCGACGAGCTGACCCGGCTGCACACCGAGGCCGAGCAGCGCCTGACGGCGTCCGAGACCACTCTCACCGACGCGCGGGCCGAGTCGGAGCGCATCCGCCGCGAGACCGCGGACGAGACGGAGCGGCTGCGCGCCGAGGCCGCCGAGCGGATCCGTACGCTCCAGGCACAGGCCGAGACGGAGGCCGACCGGCTGCGCACCGAGGCCGCGTCGGACGCGTCCGGGACCCGCGCCGAGGCGGAGAACGTCGCCGTACGGCTGCGGTCCGAGGCCGCGGCCGAGGCCGAGCGGCTCAAGTCGGAGGCGCAGGAGAGCGCGAACCGGGTGCGCGCGGAGGCCGCGGTCGCGGCCGAGCGGGTCGCCACAGAGGCCGCGGAAGCGCTGTCCGCCGCCCAGGAGGAGGCCGCCAGGCGCCGCCGCGAGGCCGAGGAGACCCTCGGTTCCGCGCGCCAGGAGGCCGACCAGGAGCGCGAGCGGGCCCGCGAGCAGAGCGAGGAACTCCTCGCGGTCGCCCGCGCCCGTGTCGAGGAGGCGCAGGCAGAGGCCGTACGTCTCGTGGAGGAGGCCGACCGGCGCTCCACCGAGATGGTCGGCGCCGCCGAGCAGACCGCGCAGCAGGTGCGCGACTCCGTGTCCGGGCTCCAGGAGCAGGCGCAGGAGGAGATCGCGGGCCTGCGCAGCGCCGCGGAACACGCGGCCGAGCGCACCAAGTACGAGGCGCAGGAGGAGGCCGACCGGGTCCGCGCCGACGCGTACGCGGAGCGCGAGCGCGCCACCGACGACGCCAACCGCGTGCGCGGCGAGGCCGCCGCCGAGTCGGAGGCCGCCAAGTCCCTTGCGGAGCGCACGGTTTCGGAGGCGATCGCCGAGTCGGAGCGGATGCGGTCCGAGGCGTCGGAGCACGCCCAGCGGGTCCGTACGGAGGTCTCCGAGCGGCTCGCGTCTGCCGAGCAGGACGCGTCCCGTGCCCGGGCCGACGCCCGCGAGGACGCCAACCGGATCCGTTCGGACGCCGCCACGCAGGCGGACACCCTCATCACGGAGGCCACGAGCGAGGCCGAGCGCCTCACCCACGAGACGAACACCGAGGCGGAGCGCGTCCGCGCCGAGTCGACGGCCGCCGCCGAGAAGCGCGTCGGCGACGCCACGGAGGCCGCCGAGCGCCTCACGAACGAGACCAACGCCGAGGCGGAGCGCGTCCGTTCGGAGTCCGTCGCCCGCGCCGAGCAGCTCGTCGGCGACGCCACGACCGAGGCCGCCAGGCTGCACGCGGAGTCCACCACCGCGGCCGATCAGCTCACGAACGAGACCCTCACCGAGGCCGAGCGTGTGCGCGCCGAGGCGGTCGCCAGGGCCGAGAAGCTCATCGCGGACGCGGCCGGGGACGCCGAGCGGCTGCGCGCCGAGGCGGCCGAGACCGTCGGGTCCGCGCAGCAGCACGCCGAGCGGACCCGCAGCGAGTCGGAGCGCGTCAAGGCGGAGGCGGCAGAGGAGGCCGAGCGGCTCACGTCCTCGGCGCGCGCCGAGGCCGAGCGGACCCTCGACGAGACCCGCAAGGACGCCAACAAGCGCCGCTCGGAGGCCGCCGAGCAGGTCGACAAGCTCATCACGGAGGCGAGCGCGGAGTCCGAGAAGCTGACGTCCGAGGCGCAGCACGCCGCGCTGAAGGCGACCGCGGACGCCGAGTCGCAGGCCGACATGATGGTCGGCGCGGCCCGCAAGGAGGCCGACCGACTGGTCTCCGAGGCGACCGTCGAGGGCAACTCCCTGGTGGAGAAGTCCCGCACGGACGCGGACGAGTTGCTCGTCGGCGCGCGCCGCGACGCGACGGCGATCAGGGAGCGCGCCGAGGAGCTGCGCGAGCGCATCACCGGCGAGATCGACGAACTGCACGAGCGGGCGCGGCGCGAGTCCGCCGAGGCCATGAAGACGGCCGGCGAGCGGTGCGACGCGCTGGTGAAGGCCGCCGAGGAGCAGCTCACCGAGGCGCAGGCGAAGGCCAAGGAGATGGTCTCGGAGGCGGGTTCGGAGGCGAGCAAGGTCCGGATCGCCGCCGTGAAGAAGGCCGAGGGCCTGCTCAAGGAGGCCGGGGCGAAGAAGACCGAAGTGACCCGCGAGGCCGAGCGCGTCCTGTCCGAGGCGCAGGCGGAGGCGGAGCGCACGGTCGCCGAGGGCAAGCGCGAGCTGGAGGTCCTGGTCCGGCGCCGCGAGGACATCAACGCCGAGATCTCCCGCGTCCAGGACGTCCTGGAGGCGTTGGAGTCCTTCGAGGCCCCGTCCGCCGGCGGCGGGACCAAGGAGGGTGCCGTCAAGGCGGGAGCCGCAGCGGGGGCTACCCGATCGGGTGGCAAGGGGTCGGAAGGGTAGCCAGGACAGCAACGGGCGTGCTTGGTGAGGACCTTCGGCGCTGCCGCTGGCAAGCCATCCTGCGGTTAGCCACTCAAAAGGGGTGTCATTCTCCAGATCAAACGGGCATCTGCTCGATGACACGCCGCTTTGACCCCTAGGATTCCCCCTATCACCTCACCGGTCTCATTCGACAGGAACCCCATGAGCGACACTTCCCCCTACGGCTTCGAGCTTGTGCGGCGTGGGTACGACCGCGCTCAGGTGGACGAACGCATTTCCAAGCTCGTCTCCGACCGTGACAGCGCTCTCGCTCGTATCACTGCTCTGGAAAAGCGCATCGAAGAGCTTCACCTCGAGACGCAGAACGCTCAGGCGCAGGTGAACGACGCCGAGCCGTCGTACGCCGGTCTCGGCGCGCGCGTCGAGAAGATCCTCCGCCTCGCCGAGGAGGAGGCGAAGGACCTGCGCGAGGAGGCCCGGCGCGCCGCCGAGCAGCACCGCGAGCTCGCCGAGTCGGCGGCCCAGCAGGTGCGCAACGACGCAGAATCGTTCGCTGCGGAGCGCAAGTCCAAGGCCGAGGACGAGGGCGTCCGGATCGTCGAGAAGGCCAAGAGCGAAGCGGGCACGCTGCGCGCCGAGGCCCAGAAGGACGCTCAGTCGAAGCGTGAGGAGGCGGACGCCCTCTTCGAGGAGACCCGCGCCAAGGCCGCCCAGGCCGCCGCGGACTTCGAGACGAACCTGGCGAAGCGCCGCGACCAGTCCGAGCGCGACCTGGCCTCGCGTCAGGCGAAGGCCGAGAAGCGTCTCGCGGAGATCGAGCACCGCGCGGAGCAGCTTCGCCTGGAGGCCGAGAAGCTGCGGACCGACGCCGAGCGCCGCGCCCGCCAGACGGTGGAGACCGCGCAGCGTCAGGCCGAGGACATCGTCGCCGACGCGAACGCCAAGGCCGACCGGATCCGCTCGGAATCGGAGCGCGAGCTCGCCGCGCTGACGAACCGCCGCGACTCCATCAACGCACAGCTCACCAACGTGCGCGAGATGCTGGCGACCCTCACCGGTGCGGCCGTCGCCGCCGCGGGTGCGCCCGCGGAGGACGAGCCGATCTCGCGTGGAGTTCCCGCCCAGCAGACCCGCTGAGCAACCGCAGTCGGACGCCGAAGCCCCTTGCCGCTCCAGTGGCAGGGGGCTTTGTCCCGTTCTAGCGTTGCCGCATGATCGAGCTCGAGGGGCTGACCAAGCACTACGGCGAGAAGCTGGCCGTCAACAACCTCACCTTCACCGTCAGGCCGGGCATCGTCACGGGGTTCCTCGGCCCCAACGGCGCCGGCAAGTCCACGACGATGCGGATGATGCTCGGGCTCGACAACCCGTCAGCCGGCGATGTGCACATCGACGGGAAGCACTACGCACAGCTGAAGGACCCGCTGCGGTACATCGGCGCGCTCCTCGACGCGAAGGCCATGCACGGAGGCCGCAGCGCCTACAACCACCTGCTGTGCCTGGCGCAGAGCAACGGCATCCCGCGCACCCGCGTCGTCGAGGTCCTCGACACGGTGGGTCTGACACCCGTCGCCAGGAAGAAGGCGAAGGGGTTCTCGCTGGGCATGGGCCAGCGCCTCGGCATCGCGGGCGCGCTCCTCGGCGACCCGCGGATCCTGATGTTCGACGAGCCGGTCAACGGGCTCGACCCCGAGGGCATCCACTGGATCCGCAATCTGATGAAGTCCCTCGCGGCGCAGGGCCGTACCGTCTTCGTCTCCTCGCACCTGATGAGCGAGATGGCGCTGACCGCGGACCACCTCGTCGTCATCGGCCAGGGCCGTCTCCTCGCCGACACCTCGATGTCCGACTTCATCCAGGAGAACTCCCGCTCGTACGTGCGTCTGCGCTCGCCGCAGCAGGAGCGGCTCCTCGACGTGCTGCACGAGGCCGGGATCACGGTCGTCGAGGCGGGCAACGGCACGCTCGAAGTGGACGGCCGCAGCCCCGAGCAGCTCGGTGACCTCGCGGCCGCCCACCATCTCGTCCTGCACGAGCTGAGCCCCCAGCAGGCCTCGCTCGAGGAGGCGTTCATGCAGCTCACCGCGGAGTCGGTGGAGTACCACGCGCACACCGACGAGCCCGGGGTGCCGCCGCCGGTCCGGCTGCCGCCACCGCCGCAACAGCAGGGCTGGGGCGAGAGCTGGGACCGTACGAAGAACAAGGGAGCCTGATCGATGGCCACGACCCAGGTTCTCCGGTCCGAGTGGACCAAGATCAGGTCCGTCGCTTCGACGGTGTGGACGCTCAGCCTCGCGGCGGTCCTGACGATCGCGCTCGGGGTGCTGATCTCGATCCTGTCCAGGAACGAGTTCAAGAACATGAACGCGAGGGACCGACTGTCCTTCGACCCCACGTTCATCAGCTTCGCCGGGATGAGTCTCGGTCAGCTCGCGATGATCGTCTTCGGGGTCCTCGTCGTCTCGAACGAGTACAGCACCGGGATGATCCGCACCTCGCTCGCCGCGGTCCCCCAGCGCGGCACGTTCCTGTTCAGCAAGGTCGCCGTGGCCACCGTCCTGGCGTTCGTCGTGGGCCTCGCCACGAGCTTCATCGCGTTCTTCCTCGGGCAGGCGGTCCTCGGAGTGCACCGGGCGCAGATCGGTGACCCGGGCGTCCTGCGCGCGGTCATCGGCGGCGGCCTCTACATGACGCTCATCGCCATGTTCTCGATGGGCGTCGCGTCGATGCTGCGCAGCCCGATGCTGTCGCTCGGCATCCTGATGCCGTTCTTCTTCCTGATCTCGAACATCCTGGGCAACGTCTCGGCGACGAAGAAGATCGGCCGGTTCCTGCCCGACCAGGCCGGCAGCAAGATCATGCAGGTGGTGCCGCCGATCGACGACGACACCCCGTACGGGCCGTGGGGCGGCCTGGGCATCATGGTGATCTGGGTGATCCTGGCCCTGTTCTTCGGATATGCGCTCCTCGAGAAGCGGGACGCATAAGGGTTCCGGGCAGCTCCAGGGGCTTTGCCTCGTCTTGGCCGGAACCGTCAGCGCCCCGATATCCTCCTAACTCTTACGGGGGGCGTGTGCCCCGATGTCCTGAACCTTTCGATGGGTGCGGAGAATGATCGAGGCAGTCGGCCTGACGAAGCGCTACGGCGCCAAGACAGCCGTGTACAACCTTTCCTTCCAGGTCCGGCCGGGTACGGTGACCGGCTTCCTGGGTCCGAACGGGTCCGGCAAGTCGACGACCATGCGCATGATCCTGGGTCTCGACCAGCCGACGACAGGCCAGGTGACCATCGGCGGCCACCCGTACCGCAAGCTCCCCAACGCTCCGCGCCAGGTCGGCGCCCTGCTCGACGCCAAGGCGGTGCACGGCGGCCGGCACGCCCGTAACCACCTGCTCTGCCTCGCGCAGCTGTCCGGCATCCCGGCCCGCCGCGTGGACGAGGTGCTCGGCGTCGTCGGCCTCCAGGACGTGGCGAAGAAGCGCTCCAAGGGCTTCTCGCTCGGCATGGGCCAGCGCCTCGGCATCGCGGCCGCACTGCTCGGCGACCCGCAGGTGCTCCTCTTCGACGAGCCGGTCAACGGCCTCGACCCGGAGGGCATCCTCTGGGTCAGGAACCTGATGAAGTCGCTCGCCGCCGAGGGCCGCACCGTCTTCGTCTCCTCGCACCTGATGAGCGAGATGGCGCTGACCGCCGAGCATCTGATCGTCATCGGCCGCGGGCAGCTCCTCGCCGACATGAGCGTGCGGGACTTCATCTCGCACAACTCGGCCGACTTCGCGCGGGTGCGCACGCCGGAGACGGAGCCGCAGCAGCGCGAGAAGCTGACGGCCGCGCTGACCGAGGCGGGCGGCCAGGTGCTGCCCGAGCAGGACGGCGCACTGCGCGTCATGGGCCTGCCACTCCCCCGCATCAGCGACCTGGCGCACGGCGCCGACGTACGGCTGTGGGAGCTCTCTCCGCACCAGGCCTCGCTGGAGGAGGCGTACATGCGGATGACGCAGGGCGCCGTCGACTACCGCTCGACCGTCGACCAGCGGGCCGGTCTTCAGCAGCAGCTCCCGCCGGGCGCGATGCCGCAGCAGCAGTTCCCCGCGCCCGGCCAGGGCCAGCCGGACTGGTACGCGCCGCCGCCGCCCCAGCAGGGCGGTCAGCCGTTCGCCCCGCCGCAGGCCGCACCCGGCGGGCCGAACCCGTACGCCGCGCCGCCTCGGCAGTCGCCGGCCGCGCCCGCGGCCCCCGCAGCCCCTGCCCCCGCCAACCTGAACAAGCCCGAGGACCCTCGATGACGACGCCGCCCCCGCAGCCGGCTCCGCAGGCCTACGCCCAGCAGAGCGCGCCCAACTGGCAGGGCGCGCCCGGCACTTCGTATACCTCGCCCATCCCGGTCACCCGCACGCACCTGGGTCACGCGCTCGCCTCGGAGTGGACGAAGATCAAGTCCGTGCGTTCGACGCTCTGGACGCTCGGCATCTTCCTGTTCCTGGTCCTCGGCGGCGGCCTGTTCGTCTCCGCCCAGACCGAGGACCTCAACTACCAGGACGTGCCGTTCACGTTCCCGGCCTTCATCGGCCTGCTCCTCGGCCAGATCTGCCTGATCACGCTGGGCGTCCTCGTGACGTCGTCGGAGTACGGCACCGGCATGATCCGCACGACGTTCACCGCGTCGCCGCAGCGCTACCGGGTGTTCGCCGCCAAGATCCTGGTGTTCTTCGCGGTCTCGTTCGTGGTCTCCGCGGGCTCCATCCTGCTGGTGGGCCTGCTCACCTCGTCGATGCACAGCGGCCCCGACGCGGGCGACCTGAGCTGGGGCGGCACGGTCCTCAAGGGCGGGCTCTACGTGTCCCTGCTCGGCGTCCTCGGCCTAGCCGCGGGCTCCATGCTGCGGCACTCGGCTGGCGCGATCACCGCGATGCTCGGCATCGTGCTGCTGCCGTCGATCCTGCCGGTCTTCCTGATGATCTCGCAAAGCACGCGGACGCTCGGCGAGAAGATGCAGGAGTACAACGCCATCAACGCCCTCGCCAAGATCTTCGGCGCGGACGGCGGGAGCTCGGGCGGGTCCCAGGTGTGGCTGCTGGTCGGCGTCACGGCCGCGGCCGTGGTCGGCGCGTTCGCGCTGCTGGAGCGGCGCGACGTGTAAGGGCGTCAGTCGCTAGTAACGAGGCGCGTTCCTGGGCCGCTGCACCCGTGTGGTGCGGCGGTCCTTCGCGTTCCAGCAGGCCTTGTGCCAGTGCCGGCGCTCGTCCACGCCCGAGTGCTCGGGCCAGGCCACGACGTGCGCGACCCCGGAGGGGATCTCCTGGTCGCAGCCGGGGCACCGGTACGTCTTGCCTGCGGCGCTCGCGCCCGCAACCTGGCGCACGCTCCACTCCTCGCCCTGCCAGCTCTCCGTACGCTCGAATCCGCCGTAGCGGTTGCCCTGCTCATCGTCCGGTGCCTGGCTGGACGGTCGGCCGCCGCGACGGGGCGACATCTGGTTTCGGCGCGGGGACACCGGCTCTCCTCTAGGACTTGTACAGGTGCCTGCACAGGGACTGGGGCTCACGTCCAGCGTACGCGGACGCCTCTCGGGTACCCGCACAACGTCACCCCCCATGAGTTCTCCGGAAAATCTGCCAATCTCCATGGCAAGCCGTGCCCTTGGCACTTGTCAGCCGTTAATGCCGTGGGGGGAGTGCCGCGTCGGCGCCAAGAAAGGCAGGAGTGCGATGCGCGTAGGAACTTTTGTACTGGCGGCCCAGTTCCCCGGCCAGGGGCAGGGGGAGGCGCTGCACCGGGCGGTGCGGTCCGCCGAGGTGGCCGAGGAGGCGGGGCTCGACTCGGTCTGGCTGGCGGAGCACCACTTCGTGCCGTACGGCACCTGTCCGTCCGCGGTGACGCTCGCGGCGTTACTGCTCGGCCGCACCCGGCGCATCCGCGTCGGCACGGCGGTCAGCGTGCTGCCGACCGCCCACCCGGTCGCCCTCGGCGAGCAGGCGGCACTGCTGCACGTGACGTCCGGCGGCCGCTTCTCGCTCGGCGTCGGCCGCGGCGGCCCCTGGGTGGACCTGGAGGTCTTCGGCTCGGGCATCGAGGCGTACGAGAAGGGGTTCCCGGAGTCCCTGGACCTGCTGCTGCGCTGGCTGCGCGAGCCCCGCGTCGAGGCCGAGGGGGAACGGTTCGGCTTCCGCGAGGTCACCGTGGTCCCGCGCCCCGACGAAGCGCTGAACTCTCCCGACGGTCCCGAGGTGGTGGTCGCCTGCACCTCACCGAAGAGCGTGCGCCTTGCGGCGGAGCGTGGCCTTCCCATGCTGCTCGGCATGCACGCAGGGGACGAGGAGAAGGCCGAGATGGTCTCCCTGTGGCGCACGCACGCGCGGGCCGCCGGCCACAGCCCGGAGGAGATCCGCGCCGCGGCGCACGTCTCGGCCGGGGTGGCCCAGATCGGCGACCGCGGGGCGCAGGCGCGGGAGACGCTCCTCAAGGCGATGCCCGGCTGGCTGAAACAGGGGCTCGACGCCCATGTGACGGTGGACGGCCGCACGCGGTCCATGCGGGACCCGGTCGCGTACACGGAACTGCTGTGCGGGCTGCACCCGGTGGGGACTCCCGGGCAGTGCGCCGACCGGCTCGCGGCGACCTCGGAGCGCACGGGCATCACGCGGTTCGCGCTGCTCGTCGAGGGCTCGGGAGATCTCGCGGCCACCGAGGAGAACGTGCGCAGGCTGGGCGCCGAGGTACTCCCCCGGCTCCGCTGAGACGCGTAACGGCCGCGCGGCGCGTAGTCCACCGCTCCGTACTTGTGCACCTCCCGCGTACGGAGCGGCAGACCATCCGATTCCGCCTTCAACCGGCCGTCAGCAGTCCCTGAGCTCAGGGGACTGGTTCAACAGCTGATTGCGGGCCGAGGTGAAGCGGGCCAGCGTGCCGTCCACCGACGGGTCCTGTGGGAACACCGCCAGACGGTGGCAGTTCTGGAAGGCCAGCCGTACACCGAAGTGCCGCTGCAGCGCGCCACGAATCGCGTCACTCGCGAGCGCACGCAGCAGCTGCCCACGTGCCTGCTCGTCCGGCGGAGGCGTCTGGTTGTCGGCGAAGTCTCCGCCGTCGACCTTCAGCTGGGCCACCAGGGAGCTGATCATCTCCCATGCGTAAGGCAGGGAGGTCCGGACGCAGTCGACGAAGTCAGCTTCGTCGACCTCGCCTCGCTCGGCCTGTTCCAACAGTGCCGGTGAGACGTCGAGCGACATGGGTTCTCCTCTCGCACCCCCGCGGGGAGCGGGGGCTGACGGGCAGGTAAGGAGCGCGCGACGACGTACGACCACGAACACGCTGCGTACAGGCGTCGCGACCTCCCGCTTATACGGTAAGCAACGTCCGGGGCCCGCAACAGGGGATCGCGGGCACAGTCGGTCCACAACCGGCCAATAACGAACCCGGTAGTTCCAGGGCGAATCGCGTGGACCACTGGTCGTCGAGTAGCGTTGCCGACCATGCGTCTCGTCATCGCCCGCTGCTCCGTGGACTACGCGGGCAGGCTCACAGCCCATCTCCCGTCGGCTCCCCGCCTGATCCTCGTGAAGGCGGACGGCAGCGTCTCGATCCACGCGGACGACAGGGCCTACAAACCTCTCAACTGGATGTCCCCGCCCTGCACCCTGAAGGAGGGCAAGGGCGACGACAGCGGCACCTGGACCGTCATCAACAAGGCGGGCGAGAAACTCATCATCACGATGGAGGAAGTCCTCCACGACTCCTCGCACGAATTGGGCGTGGACCCGGGCCTTATCAAGGACGGCGTGGAAGCGCACCTCCAGGAGCTCCTCGCCGACAGGATCGACACACTCGGCGAGGGCTACACGCTCATCCGCCGCGAGTACCCGACGGCGATCGGGCCCGTCGACATCCTGTGCCGGGACGGCGACGGCGCGACCGTGGCCATCGAGATCAAGCGGCGTGGCGAGATCGACGGCGTGGAGCAACTCACGCGCTATCTCGAGCTGTTGAACCGGGACCCGCACCTCGCCCCGGTGCGCGGCATCTTCGCCGCCCAGGAGATCAAGCCGCAGGCCCGCGTCCTGGCCACGGACCGCGGCATCGGCTGCACGGTCCTGGACTACGACGCCCTGCGCGGCATCGAGGACGACAAGCTCCGCCTGTTCTGATCCGTCAGGCATGGCTGAGGGCCGGGTTCACAGGAACCCGGCCCTCAGTCATGCGCTGCGTACGTACGGCCGTCAGATCGTCGACGAGGCGCCCGGCCCGCTGGGCGAACCCGGCGCGCCGTCCGCCGGGCTGCTCATCGCGGAGCTTCCGCTCGGCGCCGGACCACTGGCCGAATCCGACGTGTCCGGGGTCGACGACGGAGTGGGATCCGGGCTGGACGACGTCGGGGCTGGCGTGGTCGGCGTCGGCGTCGTCGGTTTCGGCGTGGTCGGCGTCGGGTCCGGCTTCGGCGTCTTGCTGGGCGACTTGGACGGCGACTTGCTCGGCGACTTCGACGGGGACTTGCTCGGCTTGTCCGACGGCCTGCCGCTCTCGGACGACGGCCCGGTGCTCGGCGTCGGGTCGTCCGACGTGTTGGGGATGCCGTCCTTGCCCGGGTCGGCGGGCCGCTGGGTGGAGCCCGCGTCGCCGCCGCCCTGGTCCGCCTCGTCCGCGCCGATGCCGCCGCCGTCCTCGCCCTGCGAGGCCGACGGGTTCACGTTGACGCTGTCGGACGGGGTGTCCTTGTTCGACGTGGCGCCGAGCGTCACGACGGTGCCGAGGACCGCCGCGAGGAGCGCTCCGGCGCCCGCGGCCACGAGGTTGCGCCGCGTACCGGTGAGGACGGCACGACGGGCCCCGACGGGCTTGGCGCCGGGTCCGGGCCCGGCCTGCCGGGAAACCAGCGTGTCGGGCTCCGGGAGCGGCGGCGCGGGCGGCGCGAACGCGGCCGGCACCCCGCCGGGGGGCGACGCCGATTCCTCGTAGCGCGCGGCGGTGACCTCTTCGCCCGCCGCCGTACGCCCGCCGGGGAGCGCGCCGCCGGAGCGGTCCGCGACCAGGGCGAGGGCGCGGCGGCCCGCGATGGTGCCCCTCTTGTCGGCCAGCGCGCCGCGCAGGGCGATGGAGGCCTCCAGCTCGACGCGGGCCCGGTCGAGCTGCCCGCCGAGCAGAGCGAGGATGCCCAACTCGTGGTGGAAATACGCTTCTTCGGCCACTTCGCCGGAGAGCCGCGCGGCCTCCTGGCCGGCCCGCAGGCACCGCTCCCACACGGTCCAGCTGAGCCCGGCGGCGAACGCGGGCGCGGCGGTACGGGCGAGCAGCACCGCGACGCCGCCCTCCTCGTCCGGACCGGCCGGCGTCGTGACGGGGACGAGTACGGTCAGCGCGGCGAGCAGCGCGTCGGCCTCGGCCGCGACCCGCTCGGGCCCGACCGAGGGATGTCCTGCCCACCACGCGTAGTGCTGGGCGGCGGTGTGCGCCTGGCCGCCGGCGTCGTCGGCGTATCCCGCGGCCGTCAGCTGCTCCTGCACGCCGGAGGCCAGGCGGTAGCGGCCGCCGACCGGGGTGACGAGGGCGCAGCCGGCGAGTTCGGCGAGGGCCGCGTCGGCGTGGGTGTCGCCCACGAGGGCGGGCAGGTGGGCCTGGTGCGGTACCTCGCCGCCGAGCGCGACGGCGAACCGCAGGGTGGCGCGGGCCGACTCGCTGAGCCGCGACGCGAGCAGGGCCGCGGGCGCGGCGCCGTCGGCGAGCGAGGGCAGCGGCACGTCGTGGCCGTCCTCGGCGTCGAAGGGCGCGTCGACGGGCGGGGCGCCGGGGCCTCCGAAGTAGCCGAACTCGTCGAAGGCGTTCGGGTCGGCGCGCAGCTGGTCGCGCTGGCGCAGGAGCGCGCCGGCCTGCACGAAGCGCAGCGGGAGCCCCTCCGACTCGAACCAGAGGTCGCCGGCCCAGTTCGCCTCCTCGTCCGTGAGGACGCGGCCGACGGACCGCTCCAGGAGTTCGAGGCCGCCGCCGCGGCCGAGGCCGCCGAGGAAGACCTCTTCGAGGTGCGAGTCGGCGGACGGCGCGGCGACATCGGGTGTGGCCGCGACCAGGAAGGCGCACTCGGGCGTCGCTTCGAGGAGCTCGTCGAGCGCTGCGCCGCCGAACTCGAGGTCGTCGAGGACGACGACGGCACCGATGTCGTGGACCAGTTCGAGGAGCAGGGCGCGGTCGGGGCGGTGCAGCGGCGCGTTGTAGACGGCCGCGAAGAGGTCGTACAGCAGGTCGTTCGACGAGCGGCGGTGTCCGGAGATCCGGACGACGCCGTCGGGCGCGATGTCCGCGCAGTCCTCGGCGACGGTGTCGAGCAGCGCGGTGCGCCCGGAGCCCGAGGGTCCGGTGAGCCGCACGGAGCGCCCGCGCGCGAGGAGCCGGACGAGCCGATCGCGCTCCTCCTGGCGCTCCAGGAGCGGCAGTCGGGGCAGCGGGGGTCCGGCCGGCAGCGGCGGACGGGCGGCGCGGGCCATCTCGGCGCGTTCCGGCGGTGCGTACTTGACGGGCCGTCCCGGCCGCTCCCCCGGCGGGCAGGGCTCGATCTCGCTGCCGTCGACGGGGTTGACGGTGAGCAGGAAGTCGCCGGACACGAGCTGCACGGTGCGGGCGAGCCCTTGTGAGGGCTGGCCGAAGTCAGGAGTGAGGGGATCCCTGGGCGGGCGCGGGCGGCTCGCCTGGGTGTCGCTCTCGTCGTCGTGGTGGCCACGGTCCGCGCGGTCGTAGGGAACCCCGCCGTACGGATCGTGCCCGAAGTCTTCCGGTCCCCGGTTCATCGGGTCCATGGTCAAAGCCCCCCAAAAGCGTGGTGTGCCGATGCCCCTCCCGGCCTGTGCACACTGCGCTGTCGCTTCTGGTCCGGTGCCCGCGAGTGGGTCCGTCAATCCGCGGGCGACCGAACCCTAGACCTGGCTCAGTATCTCCGAACAGCCGGGGTACCGTGCCGTCCGAGACGTCACAGTCTCGTGAGGATTGCGGGCGCTGCATACCGGAACGCCCGATTCACACCCTGGGCAGTGATTCGACCCCGATGCCGCCCTCGATGGCGAGGATCCGGTGCAGCCGTGTCGCCACCAGGAGGCGCTGCATCTGGGGCGGCACACCCCGCAGCACGAGCCTGCGGCCGCAGCGTCCGGCCCGCCGGTGGGCGCCCATGATGACGCCGAGACCCGTCGCGTCCCACGAGTCCAGCTCTGACAGATCGAGCACCAGGTCGCCGACGCCGTCGTCGAGGGCCGTGTGCAGGACCGTACGGGCGTCCGCCGCGCTGCGGACGTCGAGGCGGCCCCCGACGACCAGCCCGGCGTGGTCGCCCCTGATGTACATATGCGCTCCCCGAGAGTGCTTGTGTGCCGTGATTCCAGTGGTCTCTGTGTCGTACGGCGATCTGGGTATGTCACTGCAACTGACTGGCGCGGGGGCGCAGAAGTTGCCGTCTGTAAGCGAACCGATACCGAATTCACCCCGTGGGGTTACCCACGGGGGTGACGAGATCAGTGCTTGTAGAACCCCTGCCCGCTCTTGCGCCCGATGTCACCGGCGTCAACCATCCGGCGCATCAGCTCGGGCGGGGCGAACTTCTCGTCCTGGGACTCGGTGTAGATGTTGCCGGTGGCGTGCAGCAGGATGTCGACGCCCGTGAGGTCGGCGGTGGCGAGCGGCCCCATGGCGTGGCCGAAGCCCAGTTTGCAGGCGATGTCGATGTCCTCGGCGGTGGCGACGCCCGACTCGTACAGCTTGGCGGCCTCGACGACGAGGGCCGAGATCAGCCGCGTGGTCACGAAGCCGGCGACGTCGCGGTTGACGACGATGCACGTCTTGCCGACCGACTCGGCGAACTCCCGCGTGGTGGCGAGCGTTTCGTCGCTCGTCTTGTAGCCGCGGACCAGCTCGCACAGCTGCATCATCGGGACCGGCGAGAAGAAGTGGGCGCCGACGACGCGCTCCGGGTGATCCGTGACCGCCGCGATCTTGGTGATCGGGATGGCGGAGGTGTTCGAGGCGAGTACGGCGTCCTCGCGGACGATCTTGTCGAGCGCCCGGAAGATCTCGTGCTTGACCTCGAGCTTCTCGAAGACGGCCTCGACGACGATGTCGGCGTCGGCGACCGCGTCCAGGTCGGTGGTCGTGGTGATGCGCCCGAGCGCGGCCTCCGCGTCCTGCGCGGCCAGCTTGCCCTTGCTCACGAACTTGTCGTACGAGGCCTTGATGCCGTCGGTGCCACGGGCCAGGGCGGCGTCGGTGACGTCGCGCAGGACGACGTCCCAGCCCGCCTGCGCCGAGACCTGGGCGATTCCGGACCCCATGAGTCCGGCTCCGATGACGGCGAGCTTCCCTGCCACTGTGCGACTCCCCTTACCCGCTGACCGCGTACCACTTGCGACTGACCGCTAACGGCTGTTCACGTATCTCTCCGGCGGACATTAGCGTCCGTGAGGGGTCGTCGGGCCGCGAAGTAATGCGCGTCACGTCTCGAATGACGGACATCACACCGGACGGGCCATCAGGCCTCGCGTACGGCGTAGTTGAGCACCGGCTCGCCCAGGAGACCCTCCATCTCGTCGAGCAGGCCCAGTGCCTCGCGGGACACCTCCCCGGCCGGCCTGGCCTTGATCATCCCGGCGGCGATACGGGAAAGCAGCGTCGTGTGGATCCAGTTGATCTGCCCGGCCATCAGGGCGGGCAGCGGGTCGTCGCCGCCCGCTCCGGTCTCCTCGCGCAGCGTCGCCTCGAGCAGCGTGAGCGACTCCTGCTGCATGTACCAGAGCCGGGCGCGCAGTCCGGGCGCGCCCTCGATGACCTTCATGAAGCGGTCGTAGCCCTCGATCAGGCCGACCTCGGGCGACACGGCGACGACCTCGCGGCGCAGTTCGCGCAGGACGGCTTCGGCCGCGGACTCGCCCCGGTCACGGGCGCGCACGAAGCGGGAGAGGCGGGCCACACTGCCCTTGGCGCGGTCGAGGAACAGGTCTTCCTTGGCCTGGAAGTAGTTGTAGACGGTGTTGACGGAGACGTCGGCCGCCTCGGCGACCTCGGCGATCGTCACCTCGTCGAAGCCGCGCTCCAGGAACAGGCCCGTGGCCACATCGGAGATGTGCTGCCTGGCCAGCCGTTTCTTGCGCTCACGCAGTCCCTCTGCCATGCGGCCAGTCTAGCTTTCGTTGCGCTCACTTGAATTTTGGGGACATTGCAAAATTTCAGTCACTCTGTTTTTCTGGACGCATGGCAGTCATCAGCGCGTCCGGCCTGGCCCGGACCTTCAGCACCCCACGCGGACCCGTCGAGGCGGTGCGCGGCATCGACCTGACCGTGCGACCGGGCGAGATCCTCGGCCTCCTCGGCCCGAACGGCGCGGGCAAGACGACGACCCTGCGCATGCTCACGACGCTCCTGCCGCCGACCGGGGGCGCCGCCACCGTCGCGGGCTGCGACCTGGCGACCGATCCGGCGGGCGTGCGCCGCGCGATCGGTTACGTCGCCCAGTCCGGCGGCGTCGACCCGAACATCTCCGTACGGGAGGAGCTGGTCACCCAGGGGCGGCTGTACCGGCTGCCCAAGGCGCGGGCGGTGGCGCGCGCCGAGGAGCTGGCCGGGGACCTCGGCCTCACGGAGCTCATGGACCGCAGGACCGCCGCGCTCTCCGGCGGGCAGCGGCGGCGGCTCGACATCGCGATGGGACTCGTGCACCGCCCGCAGGTGCTCTTCCTCGACGAGCCGACGACCGGGCTCGACCCGGCCGGCCGCGCCGACCTGTGGGACGTCGTACGACGACTGCGCGACGAGCACGGCACGACGGTCTTCCTCACCACGCACTACCTCGACGAGGCCGACGCGCTCGCCGACCGGATCGCCGTCGTGGACAAGGGAGTTGTGGCAGCGGAGGGCACTCCGGGGGCACTCAGGCTGGCGTACGGCGGATCGCTCGACGCCACGCTCCAGGACGCCTTCCTCGCGATCACCGGGCGCGGCCCGGCGACCGCACCGACGACCCCCGTGGCGGTGTGACGCATGAGGACCCTGCTCTCCGACACCGCGCTGATCTTCGGGCGCTATGCCCGCCAGACCCTCAACTCCAGGTTCCAGATGCTCTTCGGCGTCCTGATGCCGCTGCTGTACCTGCTGTTCTTCGGGCCGCTGCTCACCGATGTGCCGCTGGGCTCGGCCGGCAGCTCCTGGCAGGTGCTCGTCCCCGGGCTCCTGCTCCAACTCGCCCTGTTCGGCGGCCTGTTCTCTGGTTTCGCGGTCATCATCGAGAAGAACCACGGCGTGGTGGAGCGCATGCGCGTCACCCCGGTCAGCCGTCTCGCGCTGCTGCTCGGGCGGGTGCTGCGCGACGCCGCGCTCTTCGTCCTCCAGTCGGTACTCCTCGTCCTCGCCGCGCTGGTGATGGGACTGCGGGCGCCGCCGGCCGGGGTACTCATCGGGTTCGCGTTCGTCGCGCTCCTGACCGTCGCCCTCGGCTCGATGTCGTACACGGTGGCCATGAAGGTCGACAGGCCTCAGGAGTTCGGCCCGATCGTCAACGCCGTGTCGATGCCGTCGATGCTCCTGTCCGGGCTGATGCTGCCGATGGCGCTCGCGCCCGGCTGGCTCGACGTCCTGTCGCACTTCATGCCGATCCGCTATGCGGTCGACGCGATGCGCGACGCGTATGTCGGCCACTACGCGACGGCGCACATGCTGTACGGGGTCCTGGTCGCCCTCGCCCTGGCGGCGCTCGCCGTGACGGTCGGCACACGTGGCTTCCGCAGGGCGGCCGCGTAACTACGCTGACCCCATGGTCAATCTGACGCGTATCTACACCAGGACCGGCGACCAGGGCACGACCGCCCTCGGCGACATGAGCCGGACCGCCAAGACCGATCTGCGGATCTCCGCCTACGCAGACGCCAACGAGGCCAATGCCGTCATCGGCACGGCGGTCGCGCTCGGCGGGCTGGACGAGGAGGTCGTGCAGGTCCTCGTACGGGTCCAGAACGACCTGTTCGACGTGGGCGCCGACCTGTCGACGCCCGTGGTCGAGGAACCGAAGTACCCGCCACTGCGCGTCGAGCAGTTCTACGTCGACAAGCTGGAGGCGGACTGCGACCGCTTCAACGAGGACCTGGAGAAGCTCCGGTCCTTCATCCTGCCCGGGGGCACGCCGGGTGCGGCGCTGCTGCACCAGGCGTGCACCGTGGTCCGCAGGGCCGAGCGCTCCACCTGGGCGGCGCTCGAGGTGCACGGCGAGTCGATGAACCCGCTGACCGCTACGTATCTGAACCGCCTCTCCGACCTCCTGTTCATCCTGGCGCGCACGGCTAACAAGGAGGTCGGGGACGTGCTCTGGGTCCCGGGCGGCGAGCGCTAGCCGTCGAGGGGCTGCGAGCCCTAGCGGTCGAGGGCGGGCGCCTTCTTCGGGAACAGCGTGTAGCTCAGCGCGATCACGAGGTTGAGACCGATCACGAAGAGCATCTTCTGCTGCCACATCCGCAGCGAGCCGGTGTTCCCGTCGGCGCCCACGTACCAGACGGCGCCCTGGAGCAGGGCGAGCGCGACGGCGCAGGCGAGGATCCAGCGCGCGGCCGTCCGCCACTCGTGGGCGGCGCGCGCGGCCCCGTACCTCGGCGGCTTCACCGGGGGCGGTCCCCCGGCGAACCGGTGGGCGACGCGGGCGTCCACCCACTTGACGGTGGAGTGGCCAAGCCCCACGGAGAAGCCGATGTAGACGGCGGCGAGGCCGTGTTTCCAGTCCGGTTCGGCCCCGTTCTCGAGGTCCATCGCGGTGACGACGAACAGGACGACCTCCAGGAGCGGCTCGCACAGCAGGACGCCGACGCTCGTGCGCGGCATCTTCGCCACGTAGCGCAGGGCGAGTCCCGCGGCGAGCAGCACCCAGAAGCCGATCTCGCAGGCGACGATCAGCGTGACGATCACGGCGGCTCCTCGGGACGGGCTTGTGGTCTCCTCCCAGCGTCCCGTCGGTACGGCCGCCGATCGTCGTCGTCGGTGACGAATCGGGACTGCATCCTTCGATGTACGTCGGCCGCGCGGGCCCGCCCGCCAGGTGCAGGCGCCGCCCTGTCCGGCCGTATTCAATGGGGACATGCCCCTGCCCCTGTCCCGCCCGCACCGCGACGACGTCCGTATCGCGGCGGTCGGCCTGCTCGGCGGTCTCCTGCTGTGGGCGCTCGGCCTGACCAACAGCCAGGGCTGGCGGGTCCTCGGCGACGGCTGGCTCCTTGTACCGCTCTGCGCGATGGCGGGCCTGGAACTGCTGCGCAGGACGGCGCCCCAGACCGCCCTGGTCCTCGGCACCCTCGTCCTGATCGCGGACCAGTTCACGCTGGGCAGCCTCGCGACGACGCTGATGTTCACGGACCTCGTCTACGCGGCCGTCCTGTACGGCACCCCGGCCGCCGCACGCCGGATCCCGGTGACGACGGCGCTGATCACCATCGCGGTGACCCTGGGGTTCCTGGCCTGGTTCCGCAAGCCGGAGGCGCTCCTGATCGGGGTCGTCAGCGGCCTCGTGTCGTTCGCGCCCGCGGCCACCGGTGTCCTCGTACGCAACCACCGGGAGGCCGCCGAGTCCGCGCGGCTGCGCGCCGAACAGACCGCGCTGCTCGCCGAGATGGACCGCACGCAGGCGGTCGTCGCCGAGCGGGCGCGGATGGCCCGCGAGCTGCACGACATGGTCGCCAACCATTTGTCCGCGATCGCCATCCACTCCACGGCCGCGATCTCGCTCGACGATCCGCGGACCACGCAGCAGGCGCTGACCGTCATCCGCGAGAACAGCGTGGAAGGCCTCGCCGAGATGCGGCGCCTCATCGGCATCCTGCGGGACGACAGCGGCGACTCCCAGGGCGAGCCCGTCGCCGCGCCCACACTGGACGGCCTCGGAGCCCTCGTCGAGCAGTCCCGCGCCAACGGACTCGACGTCGCCCTCACCGTCGGCGAAAGCGTCGGCGGCCTGCCCGCGCCGATCGAGCTGGCCGCCTACCGCATCGTGCAGGAATCCCTCACGAACGCCCTCAAGCACGCGGCCCACGGCACCGTCTCCGTGGCCGTCCACCGCGTCGCGCGGGCCCTGACGGTGCGGGTGACCAGCCCGTACGGGGATCTGGACGGCCCGCGCGCACCCGGCTCGGGCGCCGGGCTCATCGGGATGCGCGAGCGCACCGCTCTGCTGCACGGCACGTTCGAGACGGGTCCCGAGAGCGGGCCCGACGGCAAGATCTGGCAGGTCAGGGCCGAGCTGCCCGTCGACCCGGCTGACGAAGGAGTGTCCGAGTGATCCGCGTGCTCGTCGCCGAGGACCAGTCCGCCGTGCGGGCGGGGCTGGTCCTGATCCTGGGCAGCGCCCCCGACATCGAGGTCGTCGGGGAGGCGGCGGACGGCGAGCGGGCGGTGGCGATGGCGCGCGCACTTCGACCGGATCTCGTCCTCATGGACATCCAGATGCCGCGCCTCGACGGCGTCTCGGCGACCCGTCAGGTGGTCTCCGAGGGGCTCGCGGACGTGCTCGTCCTGACGACGTTCGACCTCGACGAGTACGTCTTCGGGGCGCTGCGCGCCGGCGCCGGCGGGTTCCTGCTGAAGAACACCGAGGCGAAGGACCTGATCGAGGGGGTCCGCACGGTCGCGCGCGGCGAGGGGCTGATCGCTCCGGCGGTGACCCGCAAGCTCATCGCCGAGTTCGCGGCGAAGCCCGTACGCCCGGAGCCGGGGCCCGCGCCCGCGGGGCTCGACACCCTCACGCGCCGGGAGCGGGAGGTGCTTTCCTGCCTCGGTGACGGGTTGTCGAACGCGGAGATCGCGATGCGTCTGGGGATGGCGGAGGCGACGGTGAAGACGCACGTCAGCAGGTTGCTCGGGAAGCTGGAGCTGCGCAGCAGGGTGCAAGCGGCCGTGCTGGCACAGGAGTTGGGGCTGTGAGGGGCCGATTTCTGTAATTGGTTTAGACCTTGACCGCTGGTCCAGACCTTTCTATTCTCACGGCACTGCGGTGAGCGCAGCCATGCACATGACCAGCAGGGCGACGCTCACGGGCGGCGCAGGGTTTTACCCCCGTCATGTCCCCCGGATACCACCCGAGGAGCACCCCTTGCGCTTGAGACTCAGACAGAGAGCCGTGGCAGGCCTCACCACCCTGCTGCTCCCGGCCGCCGCCCTCGTCGGCCTCGCCACCCCCTCCCACGCGGCCGCCGCCGCGAGCACCGCCACCGCGACCTACGCCAAGACCCAGGACTGGGGCACCGGCTTCGAAGGCAAGTGGACCGTCAAGAACACCGGCACCACGGCCCTCAGTTCATGGACCGTCGAGTGGGACTTCCCCGCCGGCACCAAGGTGACCTCCGCCTGGGACGCCACCGTCACCAACTCCGCCGACCACTGGACCGCCAAGAACGTCTCCTGGAACGGGTCGCTCGCCCCCGGCGCCTCGGTCTCCTTCGGGTTCAACGGCTCGGGCCCCGGCGCCCCCTCCGGCTGCAAGCTCAACGGCGCCTCCTGTGACGGCGGTGACGTCCCCGGCGACGCGGCCCCCTCCGCGCCCGGCACCCCCACCGCCTCCTCCGTCACGGACACCTCGGTCAAGCTCGACTGGACCGCGGCCACCGACGACAAGGGCATCAAGAACTACGACGTCCTGCGCGACGGCGCCAAGGTCGCGACGGTGACCGGGACTTCGTACTCCGACACCGGACTCACCGCGGGCACCGACTACTCGTACACCGTGCAGGCCCGCGACACCGCCGACCAGAGCGGACCGGCCTCCGGCTCCGTCAGGGTGCACACGACCGGCGGCGGCACCGACCCGGGCCCCGGCGGCAAGGTCAAGCTGGGGTACTTCACCGACTGGGGCGTCTACGGCCGCCAGTACTTCCCGAAGAACCTGGAGACCTCCGGCTCCGCCGCGAAGGTCACGCACATCAACTACGCCTTCGGCAACGTGCAGAACGGCCAGTGCACGATGGGCGACTCCTACGCCGACACGGACATGGCGTACACCGCGGCCAACTCCGTCTCCGGCGTCGCCGACACCTGGGACCAGCCACTGCGCGGCGCGTTCAACCAGCTGCGCCAGCTCAAGGCCAAGCACCCGAACCTGAAGATCCTCTGGTCGTTCGGCGGCTGGACCTGGTCCGGCGGCTTCGGCCAGGCCGCGCAGAACCCGGCCGCGTTCGCCGACTCCTGCTACAAGCTGGTCGAGGACCCGCGCTGGGCCGACGTCTTCGACGGCATCGACATCGACTGGGAGTACCCCAACGCCTGCGGCCTGTCCTGCGACACCTCGGGCCAGGACGCCCTGAAGAAGCTGGCGTCCGCGCTGCGCACCAAGTTCGGCGCCAACAACCTGGTGACGGCGGCGATCACGGCCGACGCGTCCACCGGCGGCAAGATCGAGAAGAACGACTACGCGGGCGCGTCCCAGTCCTTCGACTGGTACAACGTCATGACCTACGACTTCTTCGGCGCGTTCAACGCCCAGGGCCCGACAGCCCCGCACTCCCCGCTCACCTCGTACCCCGGCATCCCGCAGCAGGGCTTCGACTCCGCTGACGCCATCGCCAAGTTGAAGGCCCAAGGCGTGCCGTCCAGCAAGCTCCTGCTCGGCATCGGCTTCTACGGCCGCGGCTGGACCGGCGTCACACAGAAAGAGCCGGGCGGCACCGCGACCGGCCCCGCCGCCGGCACCTACGAGCAGGGCATCGAGGACTACAAGGTCCTCAAGACCAAGTGCCCCGCCAACGGCACCGTCGCCGGCACGGCCTACGCGTACTGCGGCAGCGACTGGTGGTCCTACGACACCCCCGCGACCATCAACTCCAAGATGGCCTGGGCCAAGAGCCAGAACCTCGGCGGCGCATTCTTCTGGGAGTTCAGCGGTGACACCGCCAACGGCGAGCTGGTGACCGCCATCGACGGCGGCCTGAGGTAACAGCGCCGGGCCGCACATGACGGAAGCCGGGTGAACGGGGCCGCCCCCTGTTCACCCGGCTTCTCCATGCGAAACCTCAGGCCACGAGCTCCACTGCGCTCCACGCCAGTGGGAACCCCCACCCAGCGGGGCCCTGAACGCCGCTACGCGACGTTCACCCGCTGTCCCGGAGGTGCCGCCTCCAGCCAAGCCAGGAAGCCGGTCAGCGCGTCCTCGCTCATCGCCAGCTCGAGACGCGAGCCGCGGTGCGAGCACGCGAGGACGATCGCGTCCGAGAGCAGGGCCAGCTCCTCCTCGCCCTCAGGTGCGCGCCGCCCCGTCACCTCGATCGCAGAGCGCTCCAGGGTGCGACGGGGCCTGATCGCGTAGGAGAAGACCCGGAACCACTCGATCCGGTCACCGTTGTAGCGGGCCACGCCGTAGCCCCAGCCCTTGCCGGAGGCGTCGCCCCCCTCGGGCACGTCCCACCGCAGGGAGCAGTCGAAGGTGCCCCCGGAGCGCTGGATCAGCCGGCGCCTCAGGCCGAAGACGAACAACCCCAGCAATACGAGTACGACGACCGCGACCACGCACAGCACGAGAACGAGGACCATTCGTACCGACCTCCTCGCCTCATCTGATAACGGGCCCGACAGCGGATCCGATAACGGAACTGCAAAATTGACCATGGATCGCCTCAGCCGCGACCTGGTCCGGAGAGGTTCTCCGGTCCTGGCCGCGGCTGAGTCATGTCACTCCGCGCGCTGGGCTCAGCGCGTCGCCACCGCACGCAGTCGGACGTCCGCGCGACGCTCGGCGGATGCGTCGGCATCCGACTTCGCGCGCTCGAGCGCCCGCTCCGCACGCTGGACATCGATCTCGTCCGACAGCTCGGCGATCTCGGCGAGCAGGGACAGCTTGTTGTCGGCGAACGAGACGAAACCGCCGTGCACAGCGGCGACAACCGTCCCGCCGTCGCTCGTGCGGATCATCACCGGGCCCGACTCCAGCACACCGAGAAGCGGCTGGTGACCGGGCATGACGCCGATGTCGCCGGACGCGGTGCGCGCGACGACCAGGGTGGCCTCGCCGGACCAGACACTGCGGTCCGCGGCGACGAGCTCGACATGCAGCTCAGCAGCCAAGGTGGGCTCCTCGGGTCACCACCCGGCGGTTGCTGCCGGGTGTTGGGTCAAAGTCTAGTCGGCGTACGGAGAGGGGCGGGACACACCCTGCGGGTATCCCCCGCCCCTCTCCCACGAGTCTGTGCTTCCGGAGAAGCCAGAATCAGGAGACGCCGAGCTCCTTGGCGTTGGCCTTGAGGTCCTCGATGCCACCGCACATGAAGAACGCCTGCTCGGGGAAGTGGTCGTACTCACCGTCGCAGATCGCGTTGAACGCGGTGATCGACTCCTCGAGCGACACGTCCGAACCGTCCACGCCGGTGAACTGCTTGGCGGCGTGGGTGTTCTGCGACAGGAAGCGCTCGACGCGACGGGCACGGTGGACAACGAGCTTGTCCTCCTCGCCCAGCTCGTCGATACCGAGGATCGCGATGATGTCCTGGAGATCCTTGTACTTCTGCAGGATCGTCTTGACGCGCATCGCGGCGTCGTAGTGGTCCTGCGCGATGTAGCGCGGGTCCAGGATGCGGGACGTGGAGTCCAGCGGGTCCACGGCCGGGTAGATGCCCTTCTCGGAGATCGGACGGGAGAGAACCGTCGTCGCGTCGAGGTGGGCGAACGTGGTGGCCGGGGCCGGGTCGGTCAGGTCGTCCGCGGGGACGTAGATCGCCTGCATCGAGGTGATCGAGTGACCACGGGTCGACGTGATGCGCTCCTGGAGGAGACCCATCTCGTCGGCGAGGGTCGGCTGGTAACCCACCGCGGAGGGCATGCGGCCGAGCAGGGTCGAGACCTCGGAACCGGCCTGCGTGAAGCGGAAGATGTTGTCGATGAAGAACAGCACGTCCTGCTTCTGCACATCGCGGAAGTACTCCGCCATGGTCAGACCGGCCAGGGCGACGCGAAGACGCGTGCCCGGCGGCTCGTCCATCTGGCCGAAGACCAGCGCGGTCTTGTCCAGAACGCCGGCTTCCTCCATCTCGACCATGAGGTCGTTGCCCTCACGGGTGCGCTCGCCGACACCGGCGAAGACGGAGACACCGTCGTGCAGCTTGGCCACACGGACGATCATTTCCTGGATCAGAACGGTCTTGCCGACACCGGCACCACCGAACAGACCGATCTTTCCACCCTTGACGTACGGGGTGAGAAGGTCGACGACCTTCAGGCCGGTCTCGAACATCTCGGTCTTGGACTCGAGCTGGTCGAAGGCCGGAGCCTTGCGGTGGATCGTCCAGCGCGGGGCGTCGGCGACCGAGGACGGGTCGTCGTTCAGCACGTCACCGAGGGTGTTGAACACCCGGCCCTTGGTCAGGTCACCGACGGGCACCGAGATGCCGGCGCCGGTGTTCGTCACAGCGGCCTGGCGGACCAGGCCGTCGGTGGGCTGCATCGAGACCGTACGGACCACGCCGTCACCCAGGTGCTGGGCGACCTCGAGGGTCAGCGTCTTCTTCGCGCCCGCGGTGGCCGGGTCGTCGACCTCGACGTGCAGGGCGTTGTAGATCTCCGGCATCGCGTCGACGGGGAACTCCACGTCGACGACCGGGCCGATGACCCGGGCGACGCGGCCCGTGGCAACGGCCGTCTCAACAGTGGTCGTCATTACTTGTCACTCCCCGCGGTCGCGTCGGCCAGGGCTGCAGTGCCGCCGACGATCTCGCTGATTTCCTGGGTGATTTCGGCCTGGCGGGCCGCGTTGGCAAGTCGGGAGAGCGAGTTGATCAAGTCTCCCGCGTTGTCGGTCGCCGACTTCATCGCGCGGCGCGTGGCGGCGTGCTTGGAAGCAGCCGACTGGAGCAGCGCGTTGTAGATACGGCTCTCGACGTAGCGCGGCAGCAGGGCGTCGAGGACGTCCTCCGCCGACGGTTCGAAGTCGTACAGCGGAAGGATCTCGCCGCTCTTGGACTTCGACTCCTCCGCCACCTCTTCGAGGCTGAGCGGAAGCAGACGGCCGTCAACGGCCGACTGCGTCATCATCGAGATGAACTCCGTGTAGACGATGTGGAGTTCATCCACGCCGCCCTCCGCCGAGTCCTTCTCGATCGCCTCGATCAGCGGACCCGCGACCTTCTTGGCGTCCGAGTACGTGGGCTCGTCGGTGAAGCCCGTCCACTGCTCCGCGATCTTGCGCTCACGGAAGTTGTAGTGGGCGACACCACGGCGGCCGACGATGTAGATCTCGACCTCCTTGCCCTCGGCCTCGAGACGCGCGGTCAGCTTCTCCGCGGCCTTGATGGCGTTCGAGTTGAAGGCGCCGGCGAGACCACGGTCGCTCGTGAGGAGCAGCACCGCGGTGCGCGTCGCCGTCTCCGGCTCCGTCGTCAGCGGGTGGTTCGTGTTCGAACCGGTGCCGACAGCCGTGACCGCGCGGGTGAGCTCGGTCGCGTACGGCGTGGAGGCTGTCACCTTGCGCTGCGCCTTGACGACGCGCGAGGCAGCGATCATCTCCATCGCCTTGGTGATCTTCTTGGTCGCGGTGACGGATTTGATGCGACGCTTGTAGACCCGGAGCTGGGCTCCCATGAGTCAGGTCCCTTCCGTCGTCACTTACCGGCGGCGGCCGGAGCGTCCTCGCCGAGAAGCTTCCCGTCCGAGGTCTCGAACTGCTTCTTGAAGTCCGCGATGGCGTCGGCGGTGGCGGTCAGGGTGTCGTCAGACATCTTGCCGCCCTCCTTGATGGAGGTCATCAGGCCCTGCTCCTTGCGGTGCAGGTAGTCGAGCAGCTCGCGCTCGAAGCGCCGGATGTCCACGACCGGGACGTCGTCCATCTTGCCGGTGGTGCCGGCCCAGACGGAGACAACCTGGTCCTCGGTCGCCATCGGCTGGTACTGGGGCTGCTTGAGCAGCTCCACCATGCGCTGACCGCGCTCCAGCTGGGCCTTCGACGCGGCGTCCAGGTCGGAACCGAAGGCGGCGAACGCCTCGAGCTCACGGAACTGGGCGAGGTCCACGCGGAGGCGGCCGGAGACCTGCTTCATCGCCTTGTGCTGCGCGGAACCACCGACTCGGGAGACGGAGATACCGACGTTCAGCGCGGGGCGCTGACCGGCGTTGAACAGGTCCGACTCCAGGAAGCACTGGCCGTCGGTGATGGAGATGACGTTGGTCGGGATGAACGCCGACACGTCGTTCGCCTTGGTCTCGACGATCGGCAGACCGGTCATCGAGCCGGCACCCATCTCGTCCGAGAGCTTCGCGCAGCGCTCGAGGAGGCGGGAGTGCAGGTAGAAGACGTCACCCGGGTAGGCCTCGCGCCCCGGCGGGCGGCGGAGCAGCAGGGACACGGCGCGGTAGGCGTCGGCCTGCTTCGAGAGGTCGTCGAAGATGATGAGGACGTGCTTGCCCTCGTACATCCACTGCTGGCCGATGGCCGAACCGGTGTACGGCGCCAGGTACTTGAAGCCGGCCGGGTCGGACGCCGGGGCGGCGACGATGGTCGTGTACTCCAGCGCGCCGGCCTCTTCGAGGGCGCCACGCACGGAGGCGATGGTCGAGCCCTTCTGGCCGATGGCGACGTAGATGCAGCGGACCTGCTTCTTCGGGTCGCCCGTGCGCCAGTTGTCGCGCTGGTTGATGATCGTGTCGACAGCCAGGGCGGTCTTGCCCGTCTGACGGTCGCCGATGATCAGCTGACGCTGACCGCGGCCGATCGGGGTCATCGCGTCGACGGCCTTGTAGCCGGTCTCCATCGGCTCGTGCACCGACTTGCGCTGCATGACCGTGGGGGCCTGCAGCTCAAGGGCACGACGCGCGCTGGTCTCGATCTCGCCGAGGCCGTCGATCGGGGTGCCGAGCGGGTCGACGACGCGACCCAGGTAGCCCTCGCCGACGGCGACGGAGAGCACCTCGCCGGTGCGCTGCACCGGCTGGCCCTCCTCGATACCGGTGAACTCACCGAGCACGATGGCACCGATCTCGCGCTCCTCGAGGTTGAGGGCGAGGCCGAGGGTGCCGTCCTCGAACTTCAGCAGTTCGTTGGCCATGGCCGAGGGCAGGCCCTCGACCTTCGCGATGCCGTCGCCGGCAAGGGTGACCGTACCGACCTCCTCGCGCGAGGCCGCGTCCGGCTTGTACGCCTGGACAAAGTTCTCCAGCGCGTCCCGGATCTCCTCCGGCCGGATCGTGAGCTCCGCCATCTGGGTTCCCTGCTCTCCTTGTTGGGCCCGAAGTTTTCTTGGGGGGTCTGGGGTCAGCCCCCAGGAATCCTCTGCACGGCCCAACTAGGGCCGTAGGTACTACTACGTTGTGCGAGTCGGCTAGCCGGCCATACGGCGGCTGGCGTCCTCAATGCGGTCCGCGATGCTTCCGTTGATGAGCTCGTCGCCCACCTGCACGGTGATCCCGCCGAGGACCTCGGGGTCCACGTCGAGGTTCAGGTGCATCTGACGCCCGTAGAGCTTTGCCAGGGCGGCGCCCAGGCGCTGCTTGTGCGCGTCACTCAGCGGCACCGCCGTGGTGACGACGGCAACCATGCGGTCCCGGCGCTCCGCGGCGAGCTTGGACAGGGACTCGAGTCCCGTCTCCAGGCTACGTCCACGCGGCTGGGTCACAAGGCGCTCGACGAGACGCTCGGTGGAGGCCTTGGCGCGACCGCCGAGCAGGCTGCGCAGCAGCTCGCTCTTGGCCGTGCCCGTGGCGTTACGGTCGGTGAGCGCGGCGCGCAGCTCGGTGTTCGAGGCGACGATCCGGCCGAACCGGAACAGCTCGTCCTCCACGTCGTCCAGCTCGCCGGCCTGCTGCGCCGCGGTCAGCTCGGCGATGTTGGACAGCTCCTCGACGGAGTCGACCAGGTCGCGCGACGCGGACCAGCGGGAGCGGACCAGACCGGCCACCAGATCGGCGGTCGTGCCGCTGACCTGGCCGCTGAGCAGACGCTCCGCGAGCTCGGCCTTGGCCTCGCCGGACTGCGCCGGGTCGGTCAGGACCCGACGCAGCGACACCTCGCGGTCGAGCAGCGCGGTGACCGCGGCAAGCTCTCCGGCAAGCTGTCGGGCGTCGACCGAGGTGCTGTCGGTCAGCGCGTCGAGACGCTCACGTGCGGAGGCGAGTGCCTCGCGGCTCGCTCCGTGGGCAGTCATCGAACGGCCTCGGCCTTCTCCTCGAGGTCGTCGAGGAAGCGGTCGATCGTGCGCGACTGCCGGGCGTGGTCCTCGAGGGACTCACCGACCAGCTTGCCGGCCAGGGTGGTGGCCAGCTGGCCCACGTCCTGGCGCAGCGCCTGAGCGGCGGCCTTGCGGTCGGCCTCGATCTGCGAGTGGCCGGCGGCGATGATTTCCTCACGCTGCCGCTGGCCTTCCGCGCGCATCTCGGCGATGAGCGTGGCGCCCTGCTCCTGCGCCTCCTGGCGCAGACGCGCGGCCTCGTGACGAGCCTCGGCCAGCTGAGCCTTGTACTGCTCAAGAACGCTCTGGGCCTCGGTCTGTGCGGCTTCGGCCTTCTCGATACCGCCTTCGATCAGCTCGCGACGCTCTTCCAGCACCTTGTTGATGCGCGGGAGGAGCTTCGTGGCGAAGAAGAAGAAAACGATGGCGAAGGCGATGGTGCCGACGAGCAGCTCGGGACCGGCCGGGACAAGCGGGTTCTGCTTCTCCTCGGCCGCCAGCTGCACCAGGTTGGCGATCACATCAGTGCCTTTCGTCGAAATATGGTCAGTGAGGAGTTAGATCACTGGCCGTAAACGAACGGCATAACGATGCCGATGAGGGCGAGCGCCTCACAGAAGGCGAAGCCGAGAATCTGGTTGGCACGGATCAGACCGGCGGCCTCAGGCTGACGGGCCAGGGCCTGGGTGCCGTTACCGAAGACGATGCCGACGCCGATGCCGGGGCCGATGGCGGCGAGACCATAGCCGATGGAACCGAGGGAGCCGGAGACGCCAGCGGCGAGTTCGATGGTCGCGGACATGCCGTTACTTCCTTCTCTTCAACGAACCGGTGGGGGTTGGCCACCGGACGACAGGGGGTATGACGGGACGGGTACTCAGTGGTGCTCTGCGAGAGCGCCCTGAATGTAGGTGCTGGCGAGGAGCACGAAGACGTACGCCTGGACCGCCTGCACGAAGAGCTCGAAGAGGATCATGGCCATGGTCATCACGAAGGAGACGCCCGCGGCCGGGATCATCCAGCTGTTCAGCAGGTACCAGGAGGCGACGGTGAACATCACCAGCATCAGGTGACCGGCGAACATGTTGGCGAACAGTCGCACCGCGTGCGTGAACGGCCGGACGAGCAGGTTCGAGAAGAACTCGATGAACGAGACGAGCCACTTGATCGGGCCGAGCGAGCTGTCGTAGCCCGTGATGTTCTTCCAACCGCCCACGAAACCATGGCGCTTGAAGGTCAGCGGCACCCAGATCAGGTAGACGAGGACCGCGAGCACGACCGGGTACGCGAACACCGACGCGACCGGGAACTGAGTCAGCGGGATCACGGACCAGATGTTCATGATCCAGATGAAGAAGAACAGCGACACCATGAAGGGGACGTACTTCTCGCCCTCCTTCTTGCCCATCGTCTCGTAGACGATTCCGCGGCGTACGAAGTCGTACCCCGCCTCCACGGCCATCTGGAGCTTGCCCGGGACGACCTTGGCCTTGCCGAACGCCGCGTAGAAAACACTGACGACGACGAGGGTCGTCAGGAGGGCGAGCAGCATCACCTTGTTGAACTCGAACCCGCCGACGGTGAAGATCGGCTTGAAGAGGAACGAGTGCAGACCGGGAGCCGGAAAGCCGCAGCCGTTGTCGGACATGATCCGACAGCTCCAGTCAAAGGCGAGCTCAGTCTGGTCAGCACTCACCACGGGCTCCTTCGGCGTGACGCATAGGTACGGCAACCTCGTTGTGTCGTTGCGGCGCGCAGCCGCGGATCGGCACTGGTCTGGTGTTTCGGATGTGGGGGCGGCAGGCAGGCAGTGAGCCTCGCAGTCGAGCAGGCGTCAGCTCAGATGCCCGCGCCCGCAGTGCCGCAGTTGGCACCGGACGATAGCAGTTACACGAACCGCCGCTTATCCCGCCCCTACCCCTCACGATGACGACCCCGATTTATTGGGCTTGTCGCTCTTCTCGGAGTCGTTCGCCGAGTCGGGATCGATATAGAAAATCTTGGCCTTCATGTGCGCACGCGCCTGCGCGGCCATCCATACGACAGTGGCGGCGACGAGTGAAGCGGCGAAGGCCTTGGGGTTGAACAGTGTCGTGTCCTTGAAGACGGCGACGAAGATCAGAAGCAGCAGCAACTGGGCGACGTAGAGCATCAGCCCCATCGCCTGGAAGAGCTGCGGAAGCGATTTTGCCGTCCGCTGGAGGACGATCTGCCCGAGGCCCATGAAAGCGATGACGACCACCGTGCCGATGACTGCACCGAGGGCCCCCTTGCCGCCGGCGACCACACCACTGATCACGGCGGCAAGCGCGCCGGCAATGGCTGTGGGCACAACGGCCTGAAGGAGGATCCGTGCGTCGTTGGAGGGCATGGCGGCAGCTCCCTTTACATGGGTGGGGGCAGGGTGTCGTCATGGACGAGCGTAGACCGGGGCCGAGAGGGAACTTCGGGCCAACGGGCCGTCGCACTACGGTCCTTCGGCTCTATCCCCGGGTCTCGTGAACGGTATCACAAACTATTTGATGAGGTCTTTACCTCTGTAGTGTGCTTACTGTCACACGTGAGAGGTACTCCGCGCGTCTGTGCAAAAAAGCGGCCAACTTGTCTGGTAATGAGGCGTTTTCGTCTCTCGCGTCAGCGCGACGAGGGCGCCTTGCGCCGATCCAGGAAGCGCGAACGGGGGCCAATGGCCGTCGCCCCGTTGACTCCTGCGGGCATCGGCGTGCGAGCACCCTCGTCCTCGGGCGCCTCCGCGGCCACACCTGACCCGGCCGCCTCCTCGGCCGGCCCGGCCGCTGTCCGAGCCGCGTACGACGGCGACGTCTCTGGCACCAGGGCAGCCGCCCGCGCGGCCCGCCTGCGCCGGTAGCGCGGCGGCAGGAAGGTCTCCGCCCAGCGCGGGGCGCGCGGCGTGAAGCGCGGCAGCAGAAGCAGTACGAGACCGACGAAGCTCAGCGCGACGATCGCCAGGACGATCCACATGGACGTCGAGTGGACGGAGTAGGCGACCGCGCCGAAGGACAGCAGCGCCGCCCAGAAGTACATGATCAGGACCGCGCGGCTGTGGGAGTGCCCGATCTCCAGGAGCCGGTGGTGCAGGTGTCCGCGGTCGGCCGCGAACGGCGACTGGCCCTTCCAGGTACGGCGCACGATCGCGAGCACCAGGTCCGCGAACGGCACCGCGATGATCGTCAGCGGCATCAGCAGCGGGATGAAGACCGGGACCATCGCGTGGGTGGCGTCACGGGTGCCGCCGAAGTTCAGCTTCATCAGGCTCGGGTCGACCTGGCCGGTGATGGAGATGGCACCGGCGGACAGGACGAGGCCGATGAGCATCGATCCGGAGTCGCCCATGAAGATCCGGGCGGGGTGCATGTTGTGCGGCAGGAAGCCCAGACACATACCGATCAGGATCGCCGCGAACAGCGTCGCGGGGGCGGCCGCCTCGATGCCGTAGCCGTACCAGAGGCGGTACGAGTACAGGAAGAACGCCGAAGCGGCGATGCACACCATGCCGGACGCGAGGCCGTCCAGGCCGTCCACGAAGTTGACCGCGTTGATGCTGATCACGACCAGGGCGACGGTCAGGAGCGTGCCCTGCCACTGCGTGAGCGAGACCGTGCCCACACCCGGGATCGGCAGCCACAGGATCGTAAGACCCTGCATGACCATGACGCCGGCGGCGATCATCTGGCCGCCCAGCTTGATCAGGGCGTCGATCTCGAACTTGTCGTCCAGGACACCGATCAGCCAGATCAGGGCGGCTCCGGAGAGCAACGCCCGCGGCTCGTTCGACATCTTGAAGACGGGGCTGAGGTTCGTCAGGTGGTCCGCGACGAGGAGACCCGCGCACAGGCCGAAGAACATGGCGATCCCGCCGAGCCGGGGCGTGGGCTCCCGGTGCACGTCGCGGGCGCGGATCTCCGGCATGGCGCCGGCCACGATCGCGAACTTCCGCACCGGGCCGGTCAGCAGGTATGTCACCGCGGCCGTGATGCAGAGCGTCAGCAGGTATTCACGCACGGGCTTCCCCACAGATATCGCTGGCCATCTCAGCCCCACACCCTAGCTTCGCGCGCATGTGGTGAAGGACTGCCGGGTAGCGATGATGGTTGCACGAGTGACGGACCACCCCTGCCCGCCTACCCCTGTCTAGGCCGGATACGGCGGAAATCTTCCGGTGAGATCGCGCACTTCCGCACGTGCCTTACGCGGATCGACCTCGTCCCGCAGCACCCCCGAGAAGAGCACCGCGATGCGCGCCATCTCCGGCTCGCCCATGCCCTGGGTGGTGACGGCGGCGGTGCCGAGGCGCAGGCCACGCCCGTCCCCGAAGGGCAGCGCGCACGTGTCGAGGACCATGCCGGCCGAGGCGAGCCGCCCCCGGGCGGTCGGGCCGTCGACGCCCAGCGACGTGGGGTCGGCGGTCAGCAGATGGGTGTCCGTGCCGCCGGTGGTGATCGCGAGGCCCTCGGCGTCGAGCGCGGCGGCCAGAACCCTCGCGTTGGCGACCACCTGATGGGTGTACGCGGCGAAGGCCGGGGTCGCCGCCTCGCCGAACGCGACGGCCTTGGCGGCGATCGTGTGCATCTGGGCGCCGCCCTGCGTGAAGGGGAAGACGGCCCGGTCGATGCGTCCGGCGAGCTCGGCCCCGCACAGGACCATGCCGCCGCGGGGGCCGCGCAGCACCTTGTGCGTGGTGGCGCAGACGACATCGGCGTACGGCACCGGGTTCGGCGCCGCTCCCCCGGCGACCAGGCCGATGGGGTGCGCGGCGTCGGCGATGAGGTAGGCGCCCACGTCGTCGGCGATGTCGCGGAAGGCCGCGTAGTCGATGTGCCGGGGATAGGCGATCGAGCCGCAGACGATCGCCTTGGGGCGGTGGGCGCGGGCCAGCGCGCGGACCTGGTCATGGTCGATGAGGCCGGTCTCCGGGTCGACGCCGTAGGGCACGAAGTCGAACCAGCGGCCCGAGAAGTTCGCGGGCGAGCCATGGGTGAGGTGGCCGCCGTACGGGAGCCCCATCGCGAGGACGGTGTCGCCGGGGCGCAGCAGGGCTGCGTACGCGGCGAGGACCGCGGAGGAGCCGGAGTGGGGCTGCACATTGGCGTGCTCGGCGCCGAAGAGCGCCCTGGCCCGGTCGACGGCGATCCGCTCCGCCATGTCGACGAGCTCGCAGCCGCCGTGGTGACGGGCGCCGGGGTAGCCCTCGGCGTACTTGTTGGCGAGCGGGGAGCCGAGGGCCGCGAGGACGGCCGGCGACGTGAAGTTCTCGGCGGCGATCAGTTGCAGCGACGTGGCCTGCCGGGCCGCCTCGCCGAGCATGATCTCGGCGATCTCGGGGTCCTGCCGGCGCAGCATGTCGAAGCCGGCGTGCGCGTACGTCGCACCGGCGGGGGCTTGTTCAGTGGTGACCGGCATCTTGGGCTCCGGGCCTCGCGGGGGTGACCTCAAAACCAATGTAGGCCCGCACCGCCCGCGGCGCCCGAAACTCAGGTACGAGCGTGTAATCCGGCAGACGCTGTCACTACGTTCGGCGGCAGGCCGGAGCAGCCGTCAATGCCGTCACCACGGGAACCAGCGCCTCGCTGAGCCCCATCCCCAACGCGCCACTCGGCCCCAAAGGGCCTCCCCGGCTTCGCAGCGCTGCGCCGGACTCCGCCCGCCGGTTCAACGGCAGGCCGGAACACCCGTCAATGCCGTCACCACGGGCTCCAGCGCCTCGCTGATCTCCTCGCCGACCGAGCGGAAGAACGGCAGAGGTGCGCCGTACGGGTCGTAGACCTCGTCGGCCTCGACGGTCGGGGCGAGAAGCCACCCGCGTAGAGCCGCCGCGGCGCGCACCAGCGCGCGTGCGCGCTCCACCACGCCGCCGTCCAGCGGGTCGGGCAGCGTGGCCGGATCGATGGCCTGGACGAGGCGCGTGAACTCCTTCAGCGTGAAGGTGCGCAGGCCCGCGCTGTGGCCCATGGAGATGACCTGGGCGCGGTGGTCGCGGGTGGCCGTGAGGACCAGGTCCGCGCGGATCACGTGGTCGTCGAGGAGCTCGCGCCCCACGAAGCCGGAGGCGTCCGCACCGAAGTCCGCGAGGACGGTCTCGGCGTTGGCCTCCATGGGCGCGCCTTCGTGGCCCCAGGTGCCCGCGCTCTCGACGATCAGACCGCGTACGAGGGGGTCTCCGAGCCTGTCCACCAGGGCATGCCGGGTCAGCCGCTCGGTGATCGGCGAGCGGCACACGTTGCCGGTGCTGACATGGAGGATGCGGAAGGAGTCCCCGGTGCCTATGCCACGCCCCGTCTCAGGGGCTGTCAATTCGCCACCTCGAGGTCGGGTACGACCTTGCGCAGCTCGTCCGCGGTCAGGGCACCCGCGCGCAGGAGCACCGGAACCTTCCCGGTCACGTCGACGATCGAGGACGGGACGATGCCGGGCGTGGGGCCGCCGTCGAGGTAGACGGAGACGGAGTCGCCGAGCATGTCCTGCGCGGCGTCGCAGTCCTCGGGGGCGGGGTGCCCCGTGAGGTTCGCGGAGGACACGGCCATGGGGCCGACCTCGGTGAGCAGCTCGATCGCGACCGGGTGCAGGGGCATGCGGACGGCGACGGTGCCACGGGTGTCGCCGAGGTCCCACGCCAGGGACGGCTGGTGCTTGGCGACGAGCGTGAGGGCGCCCGGCCAGAACGCGTCGACGAGTTCCCAGGCCATCTCGGAGAAGTCCGTGACGAGGCCGTGCAGCGTGTTCGGGGAGCCGATGAGGACAGGGGTCGGCATGTTGCGGCCGCGCCCCTTGGCGTCCAGCAGGTCGGCGACGGCCTCGGAGGTGAAGGCGTCGGCGCCGATGCCGTACACGGTGTCGGTGGGCAGCACGACCAGCTCACCGCGGCGGACGGCGGACGCGGCTTCACGCAGACCGGTCGTACGGTCCGACGCGTCGTTGGTGTCGTATCGCCGAGCCATTTAGCGGGCCTCCTCGTACACGAAGTACACGTAGTCCATGCGAGAGATGCGGGAACTGCCGGTGCTGCTGCTGTTGCTGCTGTTGCTGCTGTTGCTGTTGCTGTTGCTGCACTGATTCTGTCGCGTCACGGCATCGCCTTGCGGGCGGTCGCGAAGCGCGGGCGGTTGTTCAGGTCGGGGTGGTCGGCGGCGTCGGCCCAGCCCCGTTCCTCGGTGAAGATCCACGGGACCTGGCCGCCCTGGGTGTCGGCGTGCTCCACGACGACGACGCCACCGGGGCGCAGCAGGCGGTGCGCGGTCCGCTCGATGCCGCGGATCAGGTGGAGCCCGTCCTCGCCGGAGAACAGCGCGAGTTCGGGGTCGTGGTCGCGGGCCTCGGGGGCGACGTACTCCCACTCGGTGAGCGGGATGTACGGCGGGTTGGAGACCACCAGGTCGACCTGGCCGTCGAGCTCGGGGAAGGCCTCCAGGGCGTCTCCCTGGCGCAGGTCGACCCTGGACCCCTCGACGTTCTTGCGCGTCCACCTCAGGGCGTCCTCGGACAGCTCCACGGCGTGCACACGGGAGCGCGGGACCTCCTGCGCGAGGGCGAGCGCGATGGCGCCCGAGCCCGTGCACAGGTCGACGATGAGCGGCTCGACGACGTCCATGGCCCGTACCGCGTCTATGGCCCAGCCGACCACGGACTCCGTCTCGGGCCGCGGCACGAACACGCCCGGCCCCACCTGGAGTTCGAGGTAGCGGAAGTAGGCGCGCCCGGTGATGTGCTGGAGCGGCTCACGGGCCTCGCGACGCGCGGTGACCTCCCAGTAACGGGCGTCGAAGTCCGCGTCCTTGACCAGATGCAGCTCGCCCCGCTTCACGCCGTGCACGAAGGCGGCGAGCTCCTCCGCGTCGTTGCGGGGCGAGGGCACGCCCGCGTCGGCGAGGCGCTGGGTGGCCTGGGCGACTTCCGCGAGCAGCACGCTGCGGGGGTTTGGGGGTCGCCCCCCAAGATGTTGCTGCACGCTGGTCCTCCGGGGCTGAGCTGGTCTTTTTTTGGTGTGGCTTAGGCGGCGGCGAGCTTGGCGGCCGAGTCGGCGTCGACGCAGGCCTGGATCACCGGGTCGAGCTCACCGTCGAGCACCTGGTCCAAGTTGTACGCCTTGAAACCGACGCGGTGGTCCGAGATGCGGTTCTCCGGGAAGTTGTACGTACGGATCTTCTCGGAGCGGTCGACGGTGCGGACCTGGCTGCGACGGGCGTCCGCGGCTTCCTTCTCCGCTTCCTCCACCGCTGCCGCCAGAAGCCTGGAGCGCAGGATACGCATCGCCTGCTCCTTGTTCTGGAGCTGGCTCTTCTCGTTCTGGCAGGAAGCGACCACTCCGGTGGGCAGATGCGTGATGCGCACCGCGGAGTCCGTCGTGTTGACGGACTGGCCGCCGGGGCCCGACGAGCGGTAGACATCGATGCGGAGGTCGTTCGCGTGGATCTCCACGTCGACCTCCTCGGCCTCGGGCGTCACGAGGACGCCGGCCGCGGAGGTGTGGATACGGCCCTGCGACTCGGTCGACGGCACACGCTGCACGCGGTGCACACCGCCCTCGTACTTCAGACGGGCCCAGACGCCCTGGCCGGGCTCGGTCGCGCCGTTGCCGCCCTTGGTCTTCACGGCGACCTGGACGTCCTTGTAGCCGCCCAGCTCGGACTCGGTGGCGTCGATGATCTCGGTCTTCCAGCCGACGCGCTCCGCGTACCGCAGATACATGCGCAGCAGGTCGCCGGCGAAGAGGGCAGACTCGTCGCCGCCCGCGCCCGCCTTGACCTCGAGGATGACGTCCTTGTCGTCGTTGGGGTCCCGGGGGACCAGCAGGAGCCGCAGCCTCTCGGTGATCTCCTCGCGCTGCTTCTCGAGGTCCTTGACCTCGGCGGCGAAGTCCGGGTCGTCCGCGGCGAATTCACGCGCGGTCTCGATGTCGTCACCGGTCTGCTTCCAGGAGCGGTAGGTGGCGACGATCGGGGTCAGCTCGGCATAGCGCTTGTTGAGCTTGCGCGCGTTCGCCTGGTCGGCGTGGACCGAGGGGTCCGCGAGCTTCGTCTCGAGATCGGCTTGCTCACCGATGAGGTCCTCGACGGCCTCGAACATCTCCGGCTCCTGAAGTGAGGTACAGCGAAAGGGAACGGCCACCGGCCGGCCGGGGAAGACCCCCGGGTCCCCGGCCAACCAAAAACAAGCACGCCGGTCCCGGCCCGCCCCGAAGGGCGGCCGTGGACCGGCGCAATTGGCTCGCTACTTGTTGGCGGCAGCAGCCTTGCCGAAGCGGGCCTCGAAGCGGGCCACGCGGCCACCGGTGTCGAGGATCTTCTGCTTGCCCGTGTAGAACGGGTGGCACTCGGAGCAGACCTCGGCACGGACGGTGCCGCTGGAGATCGTGCTGCGGGTGGTGAACGACGCGCCACAGGTGCAGCTGACCTGCGTCTCGACGTACTCGGGGTGGATGTCGCGCTTCAAGGTGTCTCCTATGATCTCGGAGGGCTCCGGGTCGCTTCCGCGGATTGCGGGGGCGTGAACCGGGGCCGACGTACCAGTCTGCCAGGACTGGCCGTATCCCCCAAAACCGGGGTCGGGGCGGAAGTATTCCCGAAGGGTCACCGACAAGTGGTGGCCGGCGTCCGACGGCCGGCTAGTGGCTGGCCACGACAGAGCCCGCGGAGCCCTTGTCACCGGCGGAGCCCTTGAGCGCGGAGGCCGGAACGGGCTGGTCCGTCTTGAGCGCCGCCCAGACCTTCGCGCCCGCCTTCTCCAGCGGGAGTACGCGGTTCGGATCGGCGGGGTCGTACTGGACGGGGAGCGTCACCATCTTCATGTCGCCCGCGCCGATGCCCTTGAGGCCGCCCGCGAAGCCCGCCAGCTCGTTGACCGAGTTGAGCTCGGAGTCGGTGGTGACGGCGCTGGTGGCGGTGTCCGCGAGGTCGTAGAGCTTCTTGGGGCTGGTGAAGACGCCGACGTCCTTGATCTGGTTGATCAGCGCCTTCATGAAGTCCTGCTGGAGCTGTATTCGGCCCAGGTCGCTGCCGTCGCCGACAGCGTGCCGGGTGCGGACGAGGCCGAGCGCCTGCTCGCCGGTGAGGGTGTGCTTCCCGGCCGCCAGATGCAGATGACTCTTGTCGTCCTCTATGGCCTGCTTCGTGGTGATGTCGACGCCACCGAGGGTGTTGATGAGCTTCTTGAAGCCCGAGAAGTCGACCTCGACGTAGTGGTCCATGCGGATCCCGGACATCTTCTCGACCGTCTTGACGGCGCAGGACGGGCCGCCGACCTCGTACGCCGTGTTGAACATCTGCTGGTTGCCGCCCGCGACCGTGTTGCCGGCGCTGTCGGTGCAGGTCGGGCGGGTGACGAGGGTGTCGCGCGGTATGGAGACCACGCCGGCCTTCCGGTGGCCCTTGTACACGTGGACGACCATCGCGGTGTCGGAACGGGCGCCGCCGCCGTCCCGCCCGTACTTGGCGTTCGCGCCGGAGCGCGAGTCCGAGCCGAGGACGAGGATGTCCATCGAGCCGTTGTCGACGTTCACGGGGCGGTCGGCGCCGAGCGCGGCGTTGATGTCGACGCCCTTGATGTTCCCGTTGAGCTTGAAGTACAGGAAGCCGGCGCCCGCGCCCGCCAGGACGACGAGTCCCGCCGCGGTGCAGGCCGTGATGACGAGGGCCTTGCTGCGCTTGCCGCGCGGCTTGCGCCGCCGGCCGCCGCCTCCGCCGCCGCGGGTGGGGCGGCTCGGATCGGTGGTCGCGGGGCTGCTCTCGTCGGGCATGTGCTCCTCACTCCTCAACTGCTCGGTTGGCCGGTTACCCCCTGTTTGCAGGGTCAGGCGCGAACGGACGTCTCTTCGTCCGCCTCTTCGCGAGACGTGGAAACCGGGAAGAAGGGTTGCACAACGCGCTGTGCCCGCCGCGAGGCTCGCGACGGGCACAGAGAGTGCTGACGAGAGCCGGTCGTCCGGCTCTCACCTGCGGGTTTATCCGAAGATGTTGTACTGCGTGTAGCCGGTCCCGATCTTGATGCGTGTGGCAAAGATCTCCGAGGAGGCGGTCCCCGTGCCCGGGTACAGGTAGAGCGTGCCGCCGGGCGTGCGGGCCACGTAGTCGGCCTTGCCGTCGCCGGTCACGTCACCCGGTGCCGCGAACGCGTTGTACCCGTCCCAGGTGCGCACCTGCACGCCGGTCTCGAAGGGCGCGGACGCCTTGCCGGTGCCCTTGAGGAGGTACAGCTTGCCGCCGCTGCCGCGCGCGATCAGGTCGCTCTGCCCGTCACCGGTGAAGTCGCCCTTGCCGCGCAGGGAGTTGAAGACCTGGTAGCCGCTGCCGACGGTGGTGCGCGTGCCGTACGTCCCGTCGCCCTTGCCGGGGTACAGGTAGAGGGTGCCGCCGGAGGTCGCCGACAGCAGGTCGGGGTACCGGTCGCCGGTCACGTCGCCGGGCGCCACGATGAACTTCCGCGTCGACCAGTCACTCGCGATCTTCGTGTCCGTGTACGTCGAGCTGGACGCGGACCGGTGCCGCCAGTAGACGTTCCCGTCCGACCGGCGGCGGATGATGAAGTCCTGGTAGCCGTCGCGGTTCATGTCGGCCTGGAGGACGAGGTTGTACGCGCTCCAGGACCCGCTCAGCGTCTTGCGCGTGGCGAACCCGCTGCCCGTGGACTCCTTGACGTAGCCCTTGCCGCCGGAGGAGGCCCGGACGAAGAGGTCGGCCTTGCCGTTGCGGCTGATGTCGGTGTCGTCGATGCGCGGACGGACCTTGGGCTGGTACGTGGAGACCTTGGTGAAGGCCTCGTACGTGCCGGCGACGTTGCAGAGCTGCTTGCCCTGGCTGATGCCCCAGGAGACGATGCCGACGACCTTGTCGCCCACGACGAGCGGGCCGCCCGAGTCACCCGGGCACGTGGTCTTGCCGGTGCTGTCGTCGCCGGTGCCGAGCTGTCCGGCGCAGATCATCTTCCCGGCCTGGAAGTACGGGTCCAGGTTCTGGGTGCAGGCGTCGTCGGAGTTCAGCGGCAGGGTGACCTTCTGCAGCTGGGACGCGATGTCGGCGGTGTCCTCGTTCGAGCTGGTGAGGCCCCAACCGTACACGGTGGCGTTCGTGCCGGCGGCGTACAGCGCGCTGTCACCCGGTCCGGCCAGCTCCAGCGTGGTCTGGGCGACCGGCTTGGCGAGGGTGAGCAGGGCGACGTCGTTCGTGATGGCGTCGGGGTCGTAGCCGTCGCGCACCCAGCTGCGGGTGACGTCGATGTACGTGGCGCCGTTGCCGGCGACGGTGACGCTCTTGCTGGTGCCTACGGCGACTTCGCCGTACTTGCCCCAGTCCTGCCGGTTGCCGTTCTCGTCGTGCAGGCAGTGCGCGGCGGTGAGCACCTTGTTCGGCGCGACCAGCGTGCCGCCGCAGACGAAGTACGAGCCGCCCGCGGGGTCGTTGTAGACGAGCTGCACCATCCAGGAGGCGGCGCTTCCGGTGCCGCCGATGATGCGGGGCGTGACCGTCCGGTCACCGCTCGGCGACGGGGACGACGCCGCGGGCTCCGCGGTCTTCGCGCCGGGCGGCGGCTGCACGACCCGGCCGGTGTCGGACTCCCCCGCGTAAGAGGTGACGGCAAACGCGCCCGCGCCGATCAGGGCGAGCCCGGCCGCGGCGGCCGGCAGCACCTTGCCGAGTCTTCGGCGGTGCCGGCCGGAGCCGGATACGGATATGTCCACGCAAGTCCCCCCAGGGAGCGGTGAGTTGAACGTTGGATGAAGAGCGCGATCGTACAACCCGCCCCGGAGCGCACAAAGGGCCGCCCCCGTCACGGATGTGACGGGGGCGGCCCTTGAGCGGTGCTACCGCCGAGCGAAGCTCTTAGTCGTTGCCGTTGCCCGGCGTCGGCGTCGTCTTCGCGATCTGCATCAGGAACTCGGCGTTCGACTTCGTCTGCTTCATCTTGTCGAGGAGCAGCTCGATGGCCTGCTGCGAGTCGAGCGCGTGCAGCACCCGGCGCAGCTTCCAGACGATCGCCAGCTCTTCCGCGTTGAGCAGGATCTCTTCCTTACGGGTGGAGGACGCGTCGACGTCCACCGCCGGGAAGATGCGCTTGTCGGAGAGCTTGCGGTCGAGCTTGAGCTCCATGTTGCCGGTGCCCTTGAACTCCTCGAAGATCACCTCGTCCATGCGCGAGCCGGTGTCGACCAGCGCGGTGGCGAGAATGGTCAGCGAGCCGCCGTCCTCGATGTTGCGCGCCGCACCGAAGAAGCGCTTCGGCGGGTAGAGCGCGGTCGAGTCGACACCACCGGACAGGATGCGGCCGGAGGCCGGCGCCGCCAGGTTGTAGGCACGGCCCAGACGCGTGATCGAGTCCAGCAGGACGACCACGTCGTGACCGAGCTCCACGAGACGCTTGGCGCGCTCGATGGCGAGCTCGGCGACCGTGGTGTGGTCCTCGGCCGGGCGGTCGAAGGTCGAGGAGATGACCTCGCCCTTCACCGACCGCTGCATGTCGGTGACCTCTTCCGGACGCTCGTCGACCAGGACGACCATCAGGTGGCACTCGGGGCTGTTGACGGTGATCGCGTTGGCGACCGCCTGCAGGATCATGGTCTTGCCGGTCTTCGGCGGGGCCACGATCAGGCCTCGCTGGCCCTTACCGATCGGCGACACGAGGTCGATGATGCGGGTGGTCAGGATGCCCGGGTCGGTCTCCAGACGGAGCCGGTCCTGCGGGTAGAGCGGCGTCAGCTTGTTGAACTCCGGTCGCCCACGCCCGGATTCGGCCGCCATGCCGTTCGCCGAGTCGAGGCGGACGAGCGCGTTGAACTTCTCGCGGCGCTCGCCGTCCTTGGGCTGACGGACGGCGCCGGTGACGTGGTCACCCTTGCGCAGGCCGTTCTTGCGGACCTGGGCGAGCGACACGTACACGTCGTTCGGACCGGGCAGGTAGCCGGAGGTCCGGATGAACGCGTAGTTGTCGAGGATGTCCAGGATGCCCGCGACGGGGATCAGGACGTCGTCCTCGGAGACCTGCACCTCGTTGCCGAAGCCGGCCTCGTCGCGGCCACGACGGCCACGGCGGTCGCGGTAACGGCCACGGCGTCCGCGGCGGCCACCCTCATCGTCGAAGCCGTCGTCCTGCGGGCCGTTGTCACGCTGACGGTCCTGGCGCCCGCCGCCCTGCGGCTGACGGTTGCCACCGCCCTGCTCCTTGCCCTGCTCGTCGCCCTTGCCGCGACGGTCGCCGCGGTCACGGCCACCGCGCTCACCGCGGTCGCCGCCACGGTCACCGCGGTCACGACGGTCACGACGCTCGCGACGGCCCTCGGCGCCGTCACCGGCGTCGCCCTTGGCCTCGCCCTGGGCGTCCGTCTTGGTCTCGGTCTTCGCCTCGGCCGTGACGGTCTCGGGGCTGCCGGCCTCGGAGGTGGCACGGCGGCGGCGACGCTCGCCGGCCTTTTCGTCGCTCGCAGGCTGACCGGGGATGTCGATCTGCTGCTGGGCGACGGCGGCCTTCGCGGCCTTGGCGTCTTCGGTCTTGGCCGCCTCGGCGGCGGGGGCCGCGGTGCCGTTCGCCGCGGCCTCGTCGCCGATGCGCGCCTTGGAGGTGGCGCGGCGCTTCGGCTTGGTCTCGGTGGTGTCGGCGCTCTTCGCGGGAGCGCCTCCCCCGGCCTGCGCCTCCTTGATGACCTCGATCAGCTGGCTCTTGCGCATACGCGCGGTGCCCCTGATGCCGAGGCCCGATGCGACCTGCTGGAGCTCGGCAAGCACCATGCCCTCGAGGCCGGTACCGCGGCGCCGCCGGGAGCCCGAAGCACCGGCAGCAGAGGCATCCGCAGCGGCGGAGGGCGCGGCAGCGGAGCTGTCGGCGCTCACGCCCATCAGATCGGTGGTGTCGCTCACGAAGGGTCCTTCCCTGGAGCGGACGTCGGCCTGTCTGGCTCGGCGACCGGTTGTGCTGTCCGGCGGTGGTCCTGTCGGTATGGACCGTGCCGGGGCGGTGGTCCGCCAACGCGGCGGAAGAATTCATTGGTGACGGCGAGTCCCGAAGCCGCGGGTTCCACTGAAATGTCTGTGTCACCCGGCTCGATCACACCGGTTCCGGAGCATGCTCGAAACGGCTCAGTGCACGGCACAGAGCAATTTGCGGGGCTCCCGGAAGAATGGTTGTCCCGGAGGGGGACACACAGCACCTCGCCATGGTGGGGTCGGGTGCAGACTTGAGGTTAACACTACCGGATCCAACAAATATTCCCCCTCTCGAATTCCGGCAACCGTGTCAGTGAGCAAGCGGCAGCACGCTCGCTCCGTCGACATCGAGGTCGAGGCGGTTCGCCGCCCATCCCTCACCGGCCAGCCGGGCGACCTTGTCGGCCGCTGACTCCTCCACGAGGGCAAGGACCGTGGGGCCCGCCCCTGAGATCACCGCGGGAACGCCGTCGGCCCGCAGCCGCTCCACGAGCGCGAGGCTCTCCGGCATCGCGGGAGCCCGGTATTCCTGGTGGAGCCGGTCCTCGGTGGCGGGCAGCAGCAGCTCGGGGCGCTTCGTGAGGGCCTCTACGAGCAGGGCCGCTCGGCCCGCGTTCGCCGCGGCGTCCACATGCGGGACGCTGCGCGGCAGGAGACCGCGCGCGGTCTCGGTGAGTACCGGCTTTCCCGGTACGAAAACCACCGGAACGATGGAACCCGCGGGGTCCATCCTGATCGCCCGGGCCGCGCCCCCGTCCATCCAGGAGAGCGTGAAGCCGCCGAGCAGGCAAGCCGCGACATTGTCCGGGTGCCCCTCGATCTCGGTCGCGAGCTCCAGCAGGGCCGCGTCGTCGAGGCGGGCGTCGCCGCCTATCGTCACGGCGCGCGCGGCGACGATGCCGGCGCAGATGGCGGCCGACGAGGAGCCGAGGCCGCGGCCGTGCGGGATCCGGTTGGCGCAGACGACCTCCAGGCCGCGCGGCTGTCCGCCGAGCAGGTCGAAGGCGGTGCGCAGGGAACGTACGAGCAGATGGGACTCGTCGCGCGGAAGGGTTTCGGAGCCCTCACCTGCGATGTCGATGTTCAGGCCGGAGTCGGCGACCCGGACGACCACGTCGTCGTAGAGACCCAGCGACAGGCCGAAGGCATCGAAGCCCGGGCCGAGGTTGGCGCTGGAGGCGGGGACGCGCACCCTGACGGCGGCGGCGCGGAAGGCGGGACCGGCCATCGCTCGATGACACTCCTTGAGCTGCGGTTCTTGCGTGATGAACGAGGTGACTGCGGTAGAGATCCGATGATTGCTGCCCGTGTGAGAACCCGAAGGCCGCGAGGGCTACGACAACGCCTGCGGCACCGCGGCATATGCGTATGCGGCGGGGTGGGTTCGGTACAGCCTATCGAAGGAAGGTTCAGTGGCGACATAGGGCGCACAGGAGGCGCACGATGCGTGTCGCAAGCCCCCTGTGCACCCCCTGTGCGGAGTTGACCGGTCCGGTCCGCTTACACCAGGCCGAGGCGCTCGGCCGCGGTGACAGCGTCGACCGGGACGGTGACGGGCTGCGGGGCGCCCGCGACGGCCCAGTCGGGGTCCTTGAGGCCGTTGCCCGTGACGGTGCAGACGATCTTCTGCCCCTTGTCGACCTTGCCCTGCTCGGCGGCCTTGAGCAGACCGGCGACGGAGGCGGCCGACGCGGGCTCCACGAAGACACCCTCCTGGGACGCCAACAGCTTGTAGGCGCGCAGGATTTCACGGTCCGTCACTTCGTCGATGAGGCCGCCGGACTCGTCACGGGCGGCCAGCGCGAAGTCCCAGGACGCGGGGTTGCCGATGCGAATCGCGGTGGCGATCGTCGACGGGTCCTTGACGATCTCGCCGCGCACGATGGGCGCGGAACCGGAGGCCTGGAAGCCCCACATGCGCGGCGTGTGCGTGGCGATGCCGTCCGCCGCGTACTCCTTGTAGCCCTTCCAGTACGCCGTGATGTTGCCGGCGTTGCCGACGGGAAGGACATGGATGTCGGGCGCGTCGCCGAGCGCGTCGACGATCTCGAACGAGGCGGTCTTCTGGCCCTCGATACGGAACGGGTTGACCGAATTGACCAGCGCCACCGGGTAGTTCTCGGAGAGGGCGCGGGCCAGGTTCAGACAGTCGTCGAAGTTGCCGTCGACCTGGAGGATCTTCGAGCCGTAGACCAGCGCCTGGCCCATCTTGCCGAGCGCGATCTTGCCCTGCGGGACGAGTACGGCGCAGACCATGCCGGCGCGCACGGCGTAGGCCGCGGCCGAGGCGGAGGTGTTGCCGGTGGAGGCGCAGATGACGGCCTGCGCGCCCTCCTCCTTGGCCTTCGTGATCGCCATCGTCATGCCGCGGTCCTTGAAGGACCCGGTCGGGTTGGCCCCCTCGACCTTGAGGTGGACCTCGCAGCCCGTGCGCTCGGAGAGCACCTGGGCGGGCACGAGCGGCGTGCCGCCCTCGCGCAGCGTGACGACCGGCGTGGTGTCGGACACCGGAAGCCGGTCGCGGTACTCCTCGATGATTCCGCGCCACTGGTGGGTCATTGCTCGTTACTCCCCTTCAACACGCATGATGCTGGCGACACCACGCACGGTGTCGAGCTTGCGCAGCGCGTCGACGGTCCCGGTGAGGGCCGCGTCCGCCGCACGGTGGGTGACCACGACGAGGGAGGCCTCGCCGTCCTTGCCCGATTGGCGCACCGTGTCAATGGATACGCCGTGCTCGGCGAAGACCGTCGCGACCTGGGCGAGGACGCCCGGCTTGTCGGCCACGTCGAGGCTGATGTGGTAGCGCGTCACGACCTCGCCCATGGGCGAGACGGGCAGCTGGGTGTAGGCGGAGTCACCGGGTCCGGTGGCCTCGCCGAGCTTGTTGCGGCATACGGCCACGAGGTCGCCGAGCACGGCCGACGCGGTGGGCGCGCCGCCGGCTCCGGGCCCGTAGAACATGAGCTGGCCGGCGGCCTCGGCCTCGACGAACACGGCGTTGTACGCGCCGCGCACGGAGGCCAGCGGGTGGTCGAGCGGGATCATCGCGGGGTGCACGCGCGCGGTGACGGACCCGCCGTGCGCCGCCCGCTCACAGATGGCGAGCAGCTTGATGGTGCAGCCCATCCGCTTCGCGGAAGCGAAGTCGGCGGCGGTCACCTCGGTCATGCCCTCGCGGTAGACGTCGTCGAGACGTACGCGGGTGTGGAAGGAGATCCCGGCGAGGATGGCGGCCTTGGCGGCGGCGTCGAAGCCCTCGACGTCGGCGGTGGGGTCGGCCTCGGCGTAACCGAGCGCGGTGGCCTCGTCGAGGGCCTCCTGGTAGCCGGCGCCCGTCGAGTCCATCTTGTCGAGGATGAAGTTCGTGGTGCCGTTGACGATGCCCATCACACGGTTGATCTTGTCGCCGGCGAGGGACTCGCGCAGCGGCCTGATCAGTGGGATCGCACCGGCGACGGCGGCCTCGTAGTAAAGGTCCTTGCCATGCTCCTCGGCGACGGCGTGCAGCGCGGCACCGTCCTGGGCGATGAGCGCTTTGTTGGCGGAGACGACGGAGGCGCCGTGCTCGAACGCCGTCATGATGAGGCCGCGGGCCGGCTCGATGCCTCCGATGACCTCGACGACCACGTCGATGTCGCCCCGTTTGACCAGCGCGGTCGCGTCCGTCGTCACCAGCGAGGGGTCGATGCCCTCGCGCACCTTCGACGGGCGCCGGACGGCGACCCCGGCCAGTTCCACGGGGGCGCCGATCCGGGCCGCGAGGTCCTCGGCGTGCGTCGTCATGATGCGCGCCACCTCTGAGCCGACTACCCCACAGCCAAGGAGCGCCACCTTCAGCGGACGCGTACGCATCATCGACCTACGCCTTTCATTCAACCCAGCTCAGAGAGCTCAGCCTGCTTGATACTGCTTCAGTGGACCAGTCTCACCCACCGGACCGGGGTTTCTGCCCTCGGTCCGAATCCTGAGACGTGTATTTCATTTATCCGACGTCGAGACGCAGGAGATCTTCCTCCGTCTCACGCCGGACGATCACCCGCGCCTCACCGTCGCGCACGGCGACGACGGGCGGGCGAAGTGCGTGGTTGTAGTTACTGGCCATGGACCGGCAGTACGCGCCGGTCGCCGGCACGGCGATCAGGTCACCGGGCGCGAGGTCGGCGGGCAGGAAGGCGTCCTTGACGACGATGTCGCCACTCTCACAGTGCTTGCCCACCACGCGGACGAGCATCGGCTCGGCGTCGGAGGTCCGCGAGACGAGGGCGACCGTGTACTCGGCGTCGTAGAGGGCGGTGCGGATGTTGTCCGACATACCGCCGTCCACGGACACGTACGTACGGAGGGTTTCGAGCGGCTTGATGGTGCCGACCGTGTAGAGCGTGAAGGCGGTCGGGCCGACGATGGCGCGGCCCGGCTCGACGGAGATGCGCGGCGTGCGCAGACCGGCCGCCTCGCACTCGCGCGTCACGATCTCACCGAGCGCCTTGGCGATCTCGTGCGGCTCACGGGGGTCGTCATCGGAGGTGTACGCGATGCCGAGCCCGCCGCCGAGGTCGATCTCGGGCAGCTCGACACCGTGCTCGTCGCGCACCTCGGCCAGCAGCGACACGACGCGCCGCGCGGCGACCTCGAAGCCCGCCATGTCGAAGATCTGCGAGCCGATGTGGCTGTGGATGCCGATGAGCTCGAGTCCGTCGAGCTTGAGCGCACGCCGTACGGCCTCGGCGGCCTGTCCCCCGGCGAGCGCGATCCCGAACTTCTGGTCCTCGTGCGCGGTGGCGATGAACTCGTGCGTGTGGGCCTCGACGCCGACCGTCACGCGGATCTGCACGGGCTGGCGCTTGCCGAGCCGCTCGGCGATGTGCGACACCCGCACGATCTCCTGGAACGAGTCGAGCACGATCCGTCCGACCCCGACCTCGACGGCCCGCTCGATCTCCTCCTCGGACTTGTTGTTGCCGTGGAAGGCGATGCGCTCCGCGGGCATCCCGGCGGACAGCGCGGTGGCGAGCTCACCACCGGAGCACACATCGAGATTGAGCCCCTCCTCGTGAAGCCAGCGCACCACGGCGCGGGAGAGGAACGCCTTGCCGGCGTAGAAGACGTCGGCGTCGGTCCCGAAGGCGTCACGCCAGGCGCGGCAGCGGGCCCGGAAGTCGTCCTCGTCGAGGAAGTAGGCGGGGGTGCCGAACTCCTCGGCGAGCCGGGCCACTTCGATGCCACCGACACGGACCGCGCCATCGCCCGCACGGGTGACGGTCCGCGACCACACCTTCGGGTCGAGGGCGTTCAGATCAGCGGGCGGGGCGGTGTAGTGCCCCTCGGTCAGGACATCGGCGTGGCGGGGCCCGGCGGGGTGTGCGGAACGGCTCATGACTGTCTTCTGCGCTCTCTCAGAGATGTTCGGGTGCGTCGATACCGAGCAGGGACAGGCCGCCGGCGAGCACCGCCCCGGCGGCTTCGGCAAGCGCGAGCCGGGCACGGTGGGCGGCCGAGGGTTTCTCCTCCCCCTGCGGCAGCACGGTGTGCTGGAACCCGAGCAACGCGTCGGCCACCACGACAAGGTGCCGGGCAAGCCGGTCGGGGGCGTGGTGGGTGGCGGCGAGGGTGAGGGTTTGGGGGTGGGTGGACAGGGCGGTGCGGAGGGGGGCCGCAGCATCCGCCCGGGCGCGGGTGGCGTCCCTCGTGCCGGTCGCCGTGTCGTTGTCGCGTACGTCGCCGGGTTCGGCGGTGAAGCCGAGGGCGGCGGCGTTGCGGGTGAGGGCGCGAGTGCGGGCGTGGGCGTACCGGACGCGGAAGAGGGGGTTGCTCTCGCGCTGGGCGAGATGCTCGTCGCCGATACGGGGCTGGTCGTGCGCGGCGGGCAGGAGCAGGGCCCAGCGGGACGCGTCGCGGCCGAGGACGGCGGGGTCGCAGGGAGCGGGCACGGGCCGCAGATTCACGACGTGCGCGGCACTCGGCTCGGCCGTCCCACCATGGACGACGTGGGCCTGGGCGCCCTGAGTGGCGAGGATGCGGCGGAGCGAATCGGCGACGACCTCGGCTCTGACCTCGTACGGAATACGAATCTCGAAGCGCTGACCTGCGAGAACATCACTGCCCCCATACCCGCTGCCCCGGGCGAGAATCTCGCGGGCGAGGGCGCCGGGGTCGTCGTCGGCGAGGGTGAGATTGAGGAATCCGGGGCCGGTGACCTCGACGCCGGCGATGCCGGGGCTGTCGGAGAGGCGCCGCGAAAGGAGCTCGGCGACGTGCCGGGGCGGGCGTCCGGCGGGTCCGGCGAGTTGCAGCGCGACGTTCGTGGAGTAGTCCCCGCACCCACCGGGCCGCGGCCGCTCGACCACGACGCGTGCCGGCACGGCCACGCTCAGCTCACCGTCGTCGACCGCGCGGCGCACGGCGCGCAGGACGGTACGGGAGAGCTCGACGGGGGTCACGGGACAAGCGTATGGGAGGAGGGGGGTGGGTGAGCGACCCGGTTTACGGGATGGTCCGGCATACGGACGCGCTCGGCTCCCCCGTACCGCCTAGCCTCTGGTATGCCCGGCGCGCTCGGCCTCTTCGGCGCCGCGACCGCTGTCGCGCCCGCGCTCACTCAACTGCCGCACGACCCGTACGAGTTCACTGGGCTCGAAGGGCTTGGCGAGGAAGGTGTCGACCCCGACATCGAGTCCGGTATCAACCTCTTGAATGGTGCAAGCGCTGACGATCACGATCGGAACACCGCGCGTATGAGCGTCGGAACGAAGCCGCGCGGCGGTCCGCAGCCCGTCGAGTCGGGGCATCACGACGTCCAGAGTGATCACATCAGGCCGAACCTGATGCACCACATCCAGACACTCGGCACCATCAGCCGCGGTCACGACCTCGAAGCCCTCCAGCTCGAGATTGACCCTGATCAGCTGCCGAATCACCTTGTTGTCGTCCACAACAAGCACTCGGCCGGACGCGCCTGGCACAACTCGAGAGTAGGTCCGCCGGCGCGACCGCGTCCGGGTTTTCCCCACTTCCGCCCCGTACAGGGGACTACCACCCTCCCGCGCCCCCGTACACAGCCCTCCCGGGACGCCACCTCAGCAGCGAATTAACTGTTCATGGGGACCCTGACGGAGCTGGTAGGGTTCTACCCGTCGCCACGCCAGCCGCGGCGAACACGCCCCCGTAGCTCAGGGGATAGAGCAACGGCCTCCGGAGCCGTGTGCGCAGGTTCGAATCCTGCCGGGGGCACTTCGCAGTACCCAGGGCGATCAAGTCTCTGACCTGCGCAAGTGCCAAGCATGAAGAGCCGGACCCAGTCTCACTAGGTCCGGCTCTTTGTCGTTCTCAATCGCTGATCGCGAGTGAGTGGCGAGTGAGAAATCAGGACGCCTCCTCTCCCCACCCCATCGCCTTCTCGATCTTCCTGTTGTTCACCTCCTCATGACCGTCGATGCAGCCCTCGTAGCGGCGATGGATAACCTCGGGCGAGTTGCCCGCTCGGCGGGCGACCTCGGCAACTGGAACTCCCGCGTTCAGCCAGTTCGTGATGCAGGTGTGCCGCAGGTCGTAGGGCCGATGCGCGAGCAGCGAATCCACTTTGTCTGGCGGGAGCGCGATGGGCCGCGCTTCCTGCCAGACCCGCCAGTAGCTCGACGTACCCAGCACCTCGCCGCGCTCATTCGCGAAGATCCGGCCGTCCGTCGCCACACCGAACTCCCTGACGTGCTCGCGCAGCATCGCGACCAGCGGGGGCGGGATGGGTACTGGCCGGTCTGCCTTGACCTCCCGGGACTTCAGCCCTCGCTTGTCGTGCCGCTTGCCCGAGTCGGTCCACTTTTTGCCCGACACCGGACGAGTCTCCTGGAGGGTTAGGGTCCCCCAGCCCTTCTCGGGCAGGTGGCAGTCCCTTTCACGGAGACCAACGACCTCAGCCGGCCGCATCGCCGCGTAGAGCTGACAGGCGAAGAACGCAACCAGACGGCGGCCGCGGTTGCGATGCACCGAGCCGACGTACGAGACCGCCATAAGGAGCTGGCCGCCCTGGACCGCGTTCACCAAGACCCGGGGGTCCACGACGTCTCCTCGCGTGGAGCCGGGGCGCTTCACTCCCGCGAGGGGGTTGACGTCCAAGTACCCACACTCAATCGCGTACTCCATTGCGGTGTTGAACCCGCGGCGCCGACGCTTATAGGTCTCCCCCGCCGCCGGGCTGTCGTCCAGTTTGAATGACAGCCGGTACTGAATATCCCGGATCACCCTCGGGTCAGTGAGAGCCGACAGGGGAAGGGACCGCCGCTTGAGCCACGAGCAGGCTGCCGCGAGGTCCACGGGAGGCTCTTCGCCCTCGTGTGCCGGCACGACAGCCCACCGAACCGCCAAGCGTGCCTCTTCGGGCGCGGGCGCCTTTTTCCCGTCCGCCATCATCGCGAGCGCCACCGTCGCGAGGCTGTCCGCCAACCCCTCTCGAGTCTTGGCCGCAGACGTACGCCAGCGGCTCGCCATGTACTCGCGGCTGAAATCCCACCAGGACGGATCGGGCCTGGCGTTCGCCTTGGCGGCAGCCGCTCTGAATTCAGATTCAGGCAGCCCGGATACCACGTCGAAAGCCTCGCCCTTGCGCATCGCCCTCACGATTTCTGAGCGACGATGATCAGCGAGGGTGACGGTGGCGAAGCTGGCCGTTTTGACCTTGCCCGCCACCGTCCAACGAAGCTGGTACGGAGCCCTTTTGCTCCGTACCTGGTTGATCTTCCATACCCGCACATCCGTGGAGAGGTTCGGCTCTTCTGCGGCGGGCGGGCGCCCACTCTCGTGGGCGCCCTGCGTTTTCGAGGTCTTGCGATAGGTCACGCAGCCTCCTCCAACGTCCCGATCCAACGCTCCAGTTCCGATCGCCGAATACGGACTGCGCCGTTGGGGAGCTTGATTGACTTAGGTCCCTTCCTGAGCTGTCGCCAGCGGTAGAACGTCGCTCGCGGAACACCGATCTCTTCAATGACCTCGGGAATGGTCAACATTTCGTCGCGGAGCTTGGCCATGAACTGGTTCTCCGTTCGCGGAGCGAAGCTTTGAGAGACGTCGACCGCCTCTGGGGAATCCGCAACATCCGCCACGCCGCAACATTGCAGGTCAGCGGCTTGGGTTTGTGGCGGATAGCGGTTGTGTGGCGGATAGGTGCCGCCACACCGGGGGTGGCGGCACCTATCAGGCGGATCGGGAGTCAGCCCGCGAGGTGCAGCGGGAACGTGGCGGCTTCCGGGGTCGTGTGGCGGTTTTCATCCGCCACAGGCGCGCTATCCGCCACAGATTCACCCCCTGTGAGCTGCGGTGTTGCGGCGTGGCGGATGTTGCGGCTTTCGGGGGGCGGGGGGCAGTAGCGCTCCCAGGCGTCGGTGAGGTCTTCCGCGTAGTAGCCCTTGGGGGTGCTGCTGCCCATCCGGATGCCTCGCGGGCGGATGGGCTTGTTGTTCGCCGTCATGTACTGGCCGAGGAATTTGGACAGGGCCCGGGATGTGAGGGGCTTGCCGTCGTCGTTCATGTCGCCCCAGGGCGCGTCGTCGAGTCCGAGGAGGACTTCGAGGATGGCGGCGGTGGGCATGCGGTCGGCGCCGCAGAACACGCGGTCGCGCAGGTCTGTCAGCAGCCGGACACCAAGGGAGGCGTCGTCGTCGTTGCAGGCGGACTGGATGAGTTCGACGCAGGCGGCGCGGGCGCGCCCGGGCCAGTCCCCGCCGGCCGCGTCGGCGACTGCGAGCAGCGGTTCCCACACGTCGGCGGGTCGGTCGGAGACGCCTTCGGGCATCTCCGGCCACGCGTCGGTGACCTGGTTGTGCACGGTGGCGGCCCAGTCGGCGAGCTTGTCGCGCAGGGTGTGGCCCTGCTTCTCGTGGCTGCGGCGCCGGTAGGGCTCGCACGTCTCGTTGGGGGCGCGTTTGCGCATGCGGATGATGACGGAGCGGGTCAGGATCGTGTCGGGCAGCGAGCCGAGGCCGGCCATGGCGACTGCGCAGAAAGAGGAGAACCATTCGGGGGCCTGGTTGGCGCCGTCGCCGACGCAGCGCAGCATTTTGCCGCCGCGCCGGTAGCCGGAGTTGAGGAACCCGCGGACGGGTTCGTTGTCTCCGGCCTTGGGTCCGAAGACGGTGTCGATCTCGTCGAACAGCAGCGTAGGCCGCCCCTCGGGCAGTTCCACCAGCCTGAACAGCGCGTTGGGCGAAGCGTTGACGGTCGTCGCGGCGCGCGGGGTGAGGGTCTCCACAATCTCCAGCGCGCGGGACTTGCCCGATCCTGGCTCCGGGGAGAGGAACGCGATGCGGGCGGTGCCGTCGAACGCGTCGATCAGGTGGGCGTGCGCGTCCCACAGGGCTACGGCGACGTAGGCGTGTTCGGTGGGGAAGACGTTGAAGCGACGGTGGAACGCTTCGACCTCGTCGAGCAGCGCAGCGCCGTCGATGGACCCGTCGGGCGGGTTGAGGCTGGTCATGCGGCGTTCCTCCCTTCGGTGTTGGTGCGCAGCGGGCACGCGGTGCGGTGGTATTCGTGGGCGGCGATGAGGTCGAGCACGTCTGCGCGGCCGCGGGCGCTCAGGTTCCGGCCGCAGACGCAGGTCGATGTCGCGGTCGGCGGGCGGCGGTAAGGGGTCTGCACGGTCAGCCACGCGATCGGGCCGTAGCCGGGTGCGGTGCCGGCCTCGTCCTCAATGAGGACGGTGAAGGGAAGAGCTGAAAGGACGCCTTCGGCGTCGCCCTTCCGCCGCACAACCGACAAGGGCGCGGGAGCCTTGGCGGCGTGCTCGCGGCCGGTCGTGGCCTGGTGAGGCAATCCAGGGGAGGAAGCGGGGGTGGTCATGTCGCCTCCCTGGGGGTGGCGTGGGTGAGGATCCAGTCCATGGCGCTGCGGATCGTGGTGGTGCACTCGGCAGCGGACAGTCCCGTTGACTCCGCCGCCGCCTGGATTGCTTCCTCCACGGTGGAGCGGCTGATGTTCCCCCAGGCGACGAACCGGGCGACCTTGCACGTGCTCTCATGCAGCGTGCTGTTGCGGCCCTTCGTGCCCTGCCCTCCTCCCTCGATCGCGGAGCGGATGATCGTGCACTCGCGTTCCAAGGCCACCTGCGCGGCCTTGGTGCCATCGCGGACCGGGGTCATGACCGTGTGAGGGTCTGGCTTGGGCCGCTCGGAGAGCTGGTCAGCGAGCCACGGCGGCAGCGGCGCAACGGGGGATTCGTCGGTGACGGTGTAGGTGCCGTTGGGGGTGGTGCTGCCGGGGGCGACGACGTAGCCGCCCCAGCCGCGGGTGTCGATGTGGTGCCCCAGGCGGCCCGCAGTCGAGTGCAGCCGCATCCCGACGGGTTGGGTGAAGTACAGGTGCCGTCCCCCGCTCGGGGTCCGCACCTGGTAGGTGGGCGGGAGGGTCTGGCCGGCGCGCTCGCAGAGCGCCAAAAGGCTTTCGACGCCGTCAGGCGTTCCTTCTTGCTCGTCCGGTTTCCGTACGTCCAGGTCGACGACGAGAAGCCCGGACGGGCCGGTCGCGATCCCGATGTTGTACGCCTGCGTGGTCCAGGCGGCGGTGACCAGGTCGGGGTCGGTGGTGGCGCGTTGTTCGGGCTTGCGGTGCCCGTCGGTGCAGCGGCCGGTGCCGGGGCAGAGCCGTTCGGCGTGGCCGGCGGGCCGCTTGTCGCCAGGGCGCAGTGGGAAGACGTGCCAGCCGCGGCGGACCGGTTCCAGGGCCGAGGCGAGCAGGGCGAGGCTGGTCATGCCGCCACCCCCAGCCGTGTGCGCAGGTGGGCTTGGGCGGCGTGGCCGATGAACTGGGTGTAGGCGGGCGGGATGCACTCGCGGATGCCGTCGCGGTTCATCCACGGCACGTTGAGGATGTCGCGGGCCTGCTGGACTCCGGAGAAGTTGCCGACGTACTGCCCGTACCAGCCGGGCGGGACGGGACGGCCCATCTTGGCCTGCGGCACCGTGTGTTCGGGATGCTCAGGCGGGCTGAGGGTGAAGCCGCCGCCGGTCTCGAAGAACCGGTGCCGGTACGTCTTGAGCCCGAACATCGTCCCGCACAGCATCACCGGGTTACGCAGCTTGGCGGCAGCGCCGCGGACGTTCTCCATGACCCACGGCCGCCCGGTCGCGTTCAGTGCCTCGCGGGTGGGGGCGATCAGGTCGGGGTGGGCATTGCCGCGGATGCGCTGGCAGTCGGTGTCATGCTGGCAGGGCGGGGAGGTGTGGATGAAGTCGAAGCCGGCGCCAAACTCGCGGATGAAGTCGATCGCGTCGGCTTGGTGGAAGGCGAGCGGGTAGCGGGGCTGGGCGTCTTTGTCGACGCCGGTCACCTCGAACCCGGCGTCGTGGTAGCCCATGCCGGCGCCGCCCTGGCAGCAGAATCCGTCAAGGAGCCGCAGGGCGATGGCTCGCCGGATGGCGGCATGTTGCGTCATGCTGGAAGTCCTCCAGTTCTCTGATGGGTACTGGCTGACAAGGGCGGCCCCAGTTCTTTGGCGAGATGCGGGGGCCGCCCTTGGTGCAGCTAGAAGGGAGGTTCGTCGCTCTCCGGCTTGCTGGTAGATGCGGCGCTGCCGGGGGTGGCCCACGCGTCGTCACCGGCCGAGGGGGCGGACTGTGCGGGGCGCTTGGCGTTGATGCTGACGGTGGTGAAGCGCAGGGACGCGCCGATCTCGTCGACCTCCATGACGAGCATCGAGCGGTTCTCGCCCTGATCGGTCTTCCAGTCGTGCTGCCGGATCCGCCCATGGGCGACGACGCGGGATCCCTTGGTCAGCGAATCCGCGGCGTGCTCGGCGAGCTGTCGCCACGCGGCGCAGCGGAAGAACGTCGCGGTGCCGTCCTTCCACTGGCCCGAGTCCTTGTCGTAGGTGCGCGGGGTGGCGGCGATGGTGAACTTGGCGAGGGCGGCGCCGCCCTCGGTGAACTTCAGTTCCGGGTCGGCGGTCAGGTTGCCGATGACGGTGATCGGGGTCTCTCCGAACGACATGCGATGTCCTCTCTCGGTCAGGCGTTGAAGGTGTTGCGGGTGCGGGAGAACGTCCCGCGGGTGTGGGTGTTGATCTCGGTGCGGCGGATGACAGTGCCCTGATAGACGTGCTTGGAGCTGCCTGCCTTGGCCCTGGAGACGGCGGCGCCGACGGCGAGCGCGGCGACGGCGAGGCCGATGAACGGGGCGCACAGGGCGAGGACGCCGGTGATGGTCATGGAGGACAGCCCTTTCAGGACGAGCCAGGCACCGCAGCCGATGCCGGTCACACCGGCGCCGATGCCGATGGACGCGACCGCGATCCCCGCGGCCCAGGCGGGCACGATCCGCCGGTCGTCCTGGCGGACCGGTTCGGCGTCCCCGAAGGACGGCGCAGGCGTCGGGTCTTGGAAATGGGTGGGCATCTGCCGCACCGGCCGGTAGGCGTCGTCGATCATCCGGCGGGCTTCGGCGTTGGCGGCGGTGTCGCTCATCCGCGGCGCCCACGCAATCGACTGCTCGTACTCGGTCATGAGTTGGGACCTCCGTGCGGTGGGTCAGGAGATGTTGTGGGCCGCGTCTATCAGGGCGCGCAGGACGGCGCCGGAGGCTCCGGTGTCGGCAACGAAGCACCCAAACAGGAACACCGCGATCGCCGCGAGCGGCCCGACGTAGCGGGAGCGGAGAAGAACGGCGGTCAGGACTCCGAAGAGGACGACGGCGGACAGGGGGACGATCACGTGTGGCCTCCCGGGAACGGCCGGCGGCCAGCACCCAGAGTGGGGTGCTGCCCGCCGTTGGCTTGTCGTGTTGCTTGTCGTCTTGCTTGTCGCTTGTCTTGTCGTCTTGCTTGTCTTGTCGCTTGTCGCCTCCCAGGTCACAGGCCGTTTCCGACCCCACGACAGCCCAGCAAGGGGACTCCGTGCGGGGTGGGCGACAGGCGACAAGTGCTACTCGTGGGCGGGCGGGTTGGGAGCGTGGTCGCGGTGGACGTAGCGGGCCTTGGTGCCCTCCCCGACCCGGATCGCAGTGCCGTCGTCGGCCCACGCCTTGAGCCAGCCAGCGACCGTCTGCCGGGTCGTTCCGTACTCGTCTGCGAGGGCGCGGGCGATGGCAGAGGCTCCCGTGCCCTCGGAGTCCGCAGCGAGCAGGGCCGCGAGCGCGGCCCGCTGAGCGGGGCTGTCCTGCTCGGACTCGCCCCGCAGCGCGGACAGGTTCAGCCCCGACGCGGGCGCGGGCTCGGACGGGTCGGGTGCGGTGCCGAACTGCGCGTCGATCTCCTCGCGGAATTTGCGCAGCAGCTCGTCGTCCTGCGCGGGCTGGGCGGCCCGCTCCGCACGGTGCGCGGACAGATTCAGCCCACCACCCGAACCGGTAGCCGACGGCTCGGTGTTGGTCTCGGGCCCGAGGTCGCGCATCCACGCTGTGCGCTCCGCGTCCCAGCGGCGGGCGTAGGAGGCGTCGGCTGCCTTGACGGACACGGTGTCGAGGAGCGGGTGCCGGTCGGACGTGGCGACGGTGATCTCGCGGATCTGGCTGGGCTTGATCCGCCACGCCTTGAACAGCGCCCCCGGCGATTCGGGGGTGCCCATGAATCCGGCGCCCTTGAACGGGGCCTGGTCCACGCGCAGACCGCGACGGCCGGGGAACATCTTGCTCAGGTCCATGCCCTCGGTCTCACCGCCGGTCAGGGCGACGCGGACCTTGGCCTCGCGGCGGATGAGCAGGTTGCCCAGCACGCTGCCGGTGGCCCCGAGCGCGGTGATGACGGTCCGGCCGCCCATGGCGCGCTGCATGCGGATGAACTCGTAGATCCGCTTGGCGAGTTCCTTCATGCGCCGTTCGGTGCTGACCAGGATCTCCGCGCCCTCGTCGATGACGAGCATGATCTGAGGGATCTTCGCGCTGACCGGCAACAGGTCGGTGTCGTCCTTGGCCATCAGCTCTTGGTAGGCGCGCTTGCGGTGCAGCCCGACTGCAATCGCGGCATCGAGCAGCATGAGGGCTTCCTCGTAGGTGCCAGCGAGCCAGTCGATGCCGGGCCGCACCGGCTTGCCGCTGTCCTGCGTCAGCTCCCCGTTCAGCGCGGGCAGCACCCACGGCAGGCCCGCGGATCCGGCGTTGAGGTCGATGACCCAGGTCAGCACGTCTTCCGCGCGGGAGAACCCGGCCAGGATCGTGTGCAGCATGTTCGTCTTGCCCGAGCCGGTCGGGCCGACCACGAGCGCGCACTGTTCACGCAGGTACGCGAGCACGTCATCGCCGTTGGTGCGAAAGCCCCACGGGATGCCGGTGAGCACGGACAGCGGCCCGTAGTCGTCGGGGTAGGCCCGTGCCTCCGCCAGCACGTTGTTGGTGGTCACGTCCAGGATGGCGCGGCCCTGGTGCACGCCGGGTCCGAGCGCGGCGGTGCAGCCGTGCGGCAGCTTCGCGTCCGCGGACAACTGCGGGCCGTGCTGGGCGATGCGGTCGTAGGTGACGCCGCCCTGCGGTTCCAGGTCGAGGGAGTAGCCGTTGCCGGACTCCCACAGCTCGACCGCCCGCACGTGCACGGTGACGTTGCAGATCCGCTGGATCCGCTCCGCCCACGCTGCGGCGATCGCGCGCCGCTCCGCGGTCAGTTCCAGGGCGACCTGTCGCTGTGCTGCGGCGAGGGCCTCGTCCTCGCGGGCCTCTTCGTACAGGGCGACGGAGCGGGCGCCGGCGCCGATGCCCACCCCGATGGTGGCCAGGGAGCCGAGCGCGGCCCACGAGAGCGGGCCCGAGGCCATGGCCCAGGTGGTCCATCCGGCGCCGACCAGCCAGGATGATGCTTTGAAGGCGAGGGTGCGGCCCGCGTTGCGGACTTTGAGTCCGGCGACGGTGTGGCCGATGGCGCCGGCCGTGCCGACGGCGAGGGCCCAGGCGGGCGGCATGCCGGTGGCGGCGCCGGTGGTGGCGACGGCGAGGGCTCCGGTGGTGGCGGACAGGGCGCCGGTCACGGGTCCGTGACCGGCGCTCCAGTCCAGCACCGGGCCACTGCTCGCCTGCTTCTTCTTGGCAGTAGCGGCACTGGTCATGTCAGACGTTCCAGCCTTTCTCGGCTTCGGGGCCGTTGCGGGGGTCCTCGTGGCGGGCGATGTCGTGCTCGTGGGCCTGGCGGAACAGCGGGCCCATGTCCTCGGCGACCGCGACAGCGCTCATCAGGGCGCCGAAGATGTCGTTGAAGCCGTCCGCGACTTCCTTCTCCAGCGGGAACTCACTGTCCGCGCGCTCCGCGAGCGTCTTCATGACGTTCGCGACGCTGGTCAGCGCGGCGGGGAGGCTTTCGACCATGGTCAGGATCTCCATGGCGTCCTCGGGGTCGTAGGACTGGGCGGCCTGCTCCATCTCGGCCGCGTGCTCTTCGAACCGGAAACCAGACACGTGCTCTCCTTCACTGCTCGACGTGGTGGTGCTGGTGTTCTCCGGGACCCGCTCGGCCGGGCGTTCCACCCGTTCCCCGAGTCCCTCGGTGACGTCCTGGTTGGCCTCCTCGTCGGCTGCGGCCTCGGCGGTGGCCTGCTCCTCGCGGATCGCGTCGTCGCGCTCGTTTCGCTGGTCACGAGCGGCGGCGGTTATGCGTCGGTACAGGCGCCGTCCGGGGTGCACGAGCCAGGCCAGGCCCAACTTCCGGCCGAGTGGGCTCGTCAACATCCCCAACAGCCCGATGGGCAGGGCCAGTAGCGCCGCGAGGATGCGGCGGCCGTGGAAGCGGGCGGCGGAGCGGGGCAGGGCCTTCCTGGCTGCCTGGCGGGCCGGGGCCTTGCGTACGTTGGAGCGCTGCCCCGCCACGGTGCGGGCGGTCTTGGCGTCGCGGCGGGCTCGCTGCTTGGCGATGGCCGCGTTCCGCAGGGCATGCGCCTTGCGGCCTGCCCCACCGAGCATGCGGCCGGCCAGACCATCCGACCGCCCGCGGGTCTTGCCCAGTCCGGCACGCTTGTTGCCGCTGGTGGGCCGGTTGTTGGGCTTCGGGGCGGTCTTGGCGTTGCGGCGGGCGTCGGCGACCGCGCGGCGGGCCGCCGTGGTCTGCTCCCGCCTCTCGCCCCGCGACGCTCCCGCTGACTTCTGCGCCGAACGCAGCGCCTTGACCTGCGACGCCTTCCCCAGCGCGCCACCGCCCGCGCCACGGCCGCTCTTGAGGCCGGCGGCCTTGTTCAGGGAGACCGGAGCACGGTGCTTACTCGCTCCGCCCCGTCCGAGCCCGGCGGCGCCGTGCTTCTGGCCCGGCACACGACCGGCGCCACCAGCAGCGCGGCGGCCCGCTGAACTGGACGAACGGCCAGCGGCATTGAGGCCGGCGGACCGGTTGCGTCCGGCGGTGCGGGCCGCGTCGCGGCGTGCGGCCTGCCTGGGGCGGGGGTTGCGGTTGCGGTAGGAGGCGACCGTGCCCAGCACAGCGGCGCCGGTCGCAGCCACCGCGGCGGCGATCGGGCCGCCCGCGATGCCGGTGGCGGCGACCATGCTCACGGTCGTGTTCGCCCCGGTGAAAGCGAGCGGGACGATGGGCCAGCCGCCCGGCGTGTGCTCGATGTCCGCGCTCGTAGCGGGTGTCCCGGGTGTCGGTGTGGGGTGGGGAGGGGTGTCGGGAGCGGCCGGGGCCACTACCGCTTCGGTCGTGGTGTCGGTCATGCTGTGAGCACTCCTTTAGGAAGAGAGCAGGGCCCGAACGCGCCGGTCGAAGGGAGGCGTTCGGGCCCTGCGCTGCGAGTGGTTCAGGCAGCGTCGTGACGGGGGTGAGCTGCGGCGATCTCCTGCCAGCGGCGGCTCTCCATGGCGTCCGCGTGCTGGATCCGCACCCGGAAGTCGCAGCCGGGGGCCGTGCAGCGGTGCGTGGTGGCCGTCCATGCCTGCTCGATGTTCAGCAGCGCGGACAGGACAGAGCAGGCCGTGCCCAGCGCGCACGCGGTGAGCAGGAAGAACGGCACGCCGTAGGAGGCGAGGCGGATGCTGATGGCCGCGCCGACGGCGAGCGCCACGCCGATTTCGAGCGGTGACACGATCCGGCGGCGCTGTTGCTTGGTCATGACGGAAACTCCCAGGTGAGAAGGGGATTTCAGGCGGCGCGCTGTTCCTCGGGGGCGGCGCACAGGCCGCACATGCCGAGCGAGGTGGGGATGACGTATCCGGCGTCGCGCCGGCACTCGGGGCAGATACAGCGGGCGGCGTTGGCCTTGGCCAGGGCCGCCCACTTCGCCGGCGTCATCGGACGCACAGGCTTCGCAGCCTCGATGCGGTAGAGGTAGGCGACCAGCGGGCCCCGCTTACGGCGGGGCCGCTCAATCTGCACGGCGACGTCCTGACCACCGGGACGCAGCCCGAGGGCGCGCAGTTGCCGGTAGGTGGCGTAGCCGTCCGGGGCCAGGCGCCAACGGACTCCAAGGAACCCGAGTGAACTCCACTTGGCAGGGTCACGACGTGCTCTCGGCGGCCATGAGCGTGGTCCACGCCTCACGCACCCGGTCCTCAGCGCCCTTGAAGCCCTGCCCGCGGAACTCCGTCGCGGCCTGCCGATACGACAGCGGAGGGTTCTGCGAGTGACGCAGGAACCGCAGCACCACGACCAGCTGCGCATCCGAGAGCGTGGCCCCCGGCTCGGGGACCGTCACACCCGCGACCAACGCCACGTCCGCGAGCGTCACGGCCGGGAGATGGACCCCCTCATCCCGCGGCTCCTCCTCGTCCTCGGTGGACGGTTCGGCGTCCGGCGTCACAGCAGCGTCACATCCGTCGTCACACTCACCCGGCGCGTCGGCAGGCAGGGCATTGACCTGCGTGCCTTCTCCGTCCCGGGCGGTTTCCGAGGGGGGCAGGGCCGGTGCAGTCGCGGGGGCGGATTCGAGGGGCGTGACGGTCGGCATCACGGGCGTGCCGAACATGGCGGCCAGCGCGGCATCCGCGCCCTCGGTCACGCGCTCGCGCTGCACGTCCACCAGCCGGGCCCCGAGCGTGACGTCACCGACGCCGACCTTCTCCGCGAGCTTCCACGACTCGCGCTCCGACTCCGCCTGTACCTTGGCATCCGGGTGGTTGGCGGCACGGGCCCGGTGATAGGCGAGGGCCTGAACAAGCTGAGCCGACTTGCGTTCGGCTTCAGGATCGCGGCCATCGCGGTGCACGACGATGCGGCGGGCCAGGAACGCGGCGCCCTCGGCTGACACCGACATGCCCATCGGTGTCAGCGCGAAGATGACCATCCGCCCCGGGTCCGGGGCCGCCATCGCAGACATCGCCGATGCGGCCGCCGGCAGCGCCCACAGACCGGCGCGCACCGGCCACGGGGACGCCTGGCCCAGCATCGTCAGACCGAGCAGAACCAGCGCGAGCACCGCAGTGGCACCCTCACCGGCCGCGACCGCACCGGCCGCCGTGCCCTTCCCGAACATGTGGCTGACGTTGGAGAACGTGCCGAACGCACCGAACCCGCCGGTGGCCACCATCGGCGCGAACGCCGTAGTCAGCACGGACGCCTGACCATGGGTCAGCTTGCGCGGCGACATCGCCACGGCAGTGCCGGTCATGCGGCTTCCCCCGTCCCGAGACGGTTGGTGACCGTGCGGCGGGCGGCCAGCACCTTGTTCGCGGCCCGACGCAGACGACGCCGGCCCAGCTCCGACGCCGGCCGGTCCAACAGGCTGATCTGGACGTCCAGCAAGTCCATCTCCGCGTTGATCAGCGGACTTTCCAGCTCGATGGCGTGAAGGTCCCGCCAGGACGGTTCCACATCGGGCAGGCCATCGGTAACGAGCTCCTGAACAGCAACGATGAGCTTCATGGGTCATGTCTCCCTAGCAGTAGGCGACGGCCCAAACAGCGGCCCCGGTGCTCGAACACCGGGGCCGCACGCCGTTGAAGTCGGTGAATCCGGCTCCCCTCAGCGCCGCTCGTACGAGACGAGCGGCGGAGGCAACCGGTCGCCGCAGACATGCGGCGGCGACGTTGAGAAACGCGCGGACCTGAGCCACGCTGGCCGCCTTTACGTAGGAGGCGGCAACCTCGTAACCCTGTTCAGTTCTCAAGCAACGAACGCTTCCTTCGAGGGAGCCCACTCACGCGGGATCTCTCCGGGCGCCTCATGTGGTACATGTATTACGTGTTCCTCATCTTGCAGAGAGGAGTTCGCCCCGTCAAGCCCTTCAGCTTTTTGGTCCCGCGAGCCCCTCGTGCTCGATGTACCTAAAGATTGGCGCCAGTGACGCCGACACTCGACTCCGCAGCTGTACGACTCGGGTCGTTCTTGGCTAGCGTGAAGTCGTACCAAGTCGTCCCAGCTAAGCGGAGGTTGGACGTGGCTAACGAGCGACTGCGCGGCGCGATAGTGGACTTGGGCCTCACGCTCGATGAGGTCGGGGAACGCCTCGGGGTCGCACCCAAGACCGTCGAACGGTGGATCAACGAGCCCGAGCGCAAGCCATACCGCCGCTTCCAGCACGCAGCTGCATCGCTGTTGAGGTGCGAGGTCTCCTACCTGTGGCCCGACGAACGCACATCAGCCGAGGTCACAGCTGCCGGTAACGCGGAGTTGGTCAGGCTCTATCCGCATCGGTCCGTCGTGATGCAAACCCTCTGGACGGGCCTCTACTCCAAGACGACCCGTCAGTTTGACCTCTTGGTCTACTCCGGGTTCTGGCTCACGGAGGACGCGACGTTCCACCGCATCGTGAAGGAGAAGTCAGCCGACGGCGTGCCCATCCGCTTCATGCTGGGAGATCCGACGTCCCACGCCGTCGCCGTACGCGGCGAAGATGAAGGCATCGGTGCCACGATGGCGGGCAAGATCCGGAACGCCCTGGTCAACTACGGCCCCCTCTTCGGCCTCCCCGGCGTGGAGTTCCGACTGCACGGCACGACCCTCTACAACTCCATCTATCAAGCCGATGACGAGATGCTGGCGAACGGACATCTCTACGGCGTCGGCGCCTACATGGCGCCCGTCCTGCATCTACGCCGGGTGCCTGGGGGCGAACTCTTCGACGCCTACGCTGAGAGCGTGGAGAAGGTCTGGGAATCTGCCCGCCCGATCTCTTCGCCCGCCGATTGGGAAGGCACGCGCTGATGAGCCGGATCGACTACTTTCGCAACCCGAAGGCCCCTAAGGCCAACTCCGTCGTCCCCTCCGTGACCGTCGTCGTCCGAGACGACGCGGGGCGGTTGCTGCTCATCCACAAGACGGACAACGATCTGTGGGCTTTGCCAGGCGGGGGCCACGACATTGGCGAGCGAATCGCGGAGACCGCCGTCCGTGAAGTACGGGAAGAGACAGGTATGGACGTAGAGGTGGAGGACATCGTCGGCCTCTACACCGACCCTGAACACGTGCTGGCATACGACGACGGAGAGGTCCGGCAACAGTTCTCCGTCTGCTTCCGGGCGCACCCGGTCGGGGGCTCCCTACGCACGAGCAGTGAGTCGAAAGAGGTCCGCTGGGTCGCCCCAACGGACCTTGACGGGCTGGACATCCATCCTTCGATGATGCTGCGTATTCGGCACGGTCTGGACGTCTCGCGGCGTGAGCCCTACCTCGGCTAGCCGCCGGCCTCGACCTTCGCCAGCCGATCCTCGACACGAGTCGACGCTGCGTGGATCTCAGGCGCTGCGCGTTGGATGAACCGGCCCACGATCGTGTCCGGTCCGTATCGCTGCACGATCTCGTCCAGCCGATCGGTCGGCGTGGTCGGCGTCCCGTCCGGTGTCGTCGTCATGTCGCAGTAGAGCAGGGCATCAACCAGCTCGGAGCGCTCCAGCTCGAACTCGGCCTCTAGGTCCCTCCTCAGTCCGCGCTCCTCTGCTTCCAACAGCGCGCATGAGTGGTGAGCCACCAGGCAAACGACCCGTTCGTCTGCACTCTCCCGCTCTCGGAGGAAGCGTGCGCCGTCCAGCGGATGGAAGCCAGTTGAAGCAATGGCCGGCGAGTACCCGATATCGTGCAGCACCGCAGCCGCCTCCAACAGCTCTGCGTCGCCACCAAGGATCGGACTCAAGGAGCGAGCGCGCTTGGCCACTCCGAGCGAGTGCGCCCATCGGCGCGGCAGCGGTTCGGACAGCAGCGATTCGGAGAGCGAGTACGCCCACTCGGTGAGTCCCATGGCGACCAAGCCTACGGCCGGACGCCGGAGGGCGGGAGGGTGCGAACCGTGCGCCCCTTGCCGTGGACGGTGTCGAGCAAGCCGCTTCCCTCCATTTGAGCAAGAGCACGACGTACGGCAGTGCGGGAGAACCCGAAGCGCTCACAGAGCTTCGCCTCCGACGGGAACGCCTCGCCAATGGCCAAAGCGTCCTCCGCAATCACGTCTGTCATTCGTTCGACCAGGGTCCGCCGGTCGCCCCGGGCGACACGCCAGCCGATCCCAGGCGCCGACTCCAGCACGCCCTCCGCTTCGAGAACCTTGAGGGCCCGACGGATCGTGTTCCGGGAAACACCGTGGGAACGCATGAGGTCGGCTTCCGACGGCAGAGCGTCAACGATCTCGCCCTCGGTGATGGCCTTCCGCACCGCCTCCGAGATGACCAGGTAAGTTCCGCGCGGACTGGCCTCCGACACTTCAGCTCCTCTCACGTCGCACTAGCTCACTGCCAAGGGTCCCACGGCGCCTTTGGAGCGCCGGGCCAATAGGTCAAGCGCAGAGCCTCCTCACCTAATCCCCGCGGGACGCATCTTCCACTTCTTCGCCACCTCCCAGAGTTACGCGCCCTGTTCGCTGCTGGCACTCACTCCACGAGTGCAGAAGGCGACAGCGTCCCGCGGCGAGAGCGCCAAACACCCAACCGCGCACGAGCTGCCGAAGAAGAAGGCCGCGGTGGCCAACAAGTCGCCGCGAAGAAGACGTTGTCAGTCGAGTACGCCGAGTTCGGTGTCGGGCCGGCAGTGGGGGCAGGCATCGACGCCCTCGGTCACGGCCCGCAATGCCTGGTCGCGGTCGACGCCGCGGCTGCGCTTGCCTGCCATGTGACAGCCGCCGACGTGGACGTACACCGGGTCACGGCCGCCTAGGCCCATCTCGATCAGCCAGTCCGGCGCGGGCGGCCCGGCCTGCACGCCGCGCTGCCGTTCCGCCTCGCGGCGTTCCTCGGCGGCGATCCATCGGCGTGTGCGGTCCAGGTCTCCGACCTGCACTCGCTCCAGGAAGCGCAGCAGGTCGAGGCGTGTCGGAGACGTGGAGTCGTTCACGTGTTCGATACTATGGCTACATGCCGAACAAGGCGTTGAGGGGGCGAACGGGACGGAGGAACCGTGCAGGTCGCAGACGTGTTGCGGATCCTGAAGGTGGACCCGCTCCAGCTCCCAGAAGCCCCCGGCCCGAAGCCCAGGGGATCGGAAGCCTTGGCCCGTGTCGGCCGTACTCCGAGGCCATGCGTCGCCTGCGACCGGCCCGCGACGGCTACCCGCGTCGTCGACGTCCCCGACGCGGGGCCGCGCTGGATCGACACATGCACGCCCCACATGATCGCCAGCACCAAGGCGATCGGGACGAGTGCACCCGAGTCCGAGACGCTGGACACCCTGCGCGACGCGGTACGACAGGCCGGCGTCGACGCTGCACTTCTCACCGCCCCACTCGCCGAAGCCGAGTGCGCCCGTGGATGAGCCGAAGCGCTACCGCCTCACCCTCACGACGACCGGTGACGGCACGGTCATGGATGGTCGGTGGGTAGCCCTCGCGACCGCTGAGGAAATTCCTGTCATGGATCGGCAGCTATGGCAGCATGCCGGGCGCCCGCATCGAACTGAGCGAGCAGGCGGCGAACGACACGTGGGTCGAACTGAGGGCGTGGCCGGACGGAAAGGCGTGAGCAGGCTGCCCCTGCGGATCGGGGGCTTGCCGCTACCCAGCCTTGCAGGTCGATCGGCGGGGAATCCCTCTGCGGCTGGGGCGGTCGGCTTCGCGATTTTGGCCAGCCACTTTGGCGCGAGCCTCGAAGATCATGGCCCCAACGTCGTGCTTTACCGGGCAGATCCACAGACTGCCCAACTCGCCGGAAGCTTAATGGGCCATGATCACTCGCCTCATGGCAGCCCCCGCCCAGAGCCGCTCCGCCGACCGCGTGAGCAGCCTCTCGGAGCATCGACATTCTCGTCGCGCCTCATGTACGAGTGGTGACATGCAACCAGTCAGATACTGACAGTTGCGATTCCGTAACTATTGCTCAGTGTTAATGATCCACCTGCCAAGGTTGCGCCGTGGAGCCAGAAGCACTCGCGAGTATCGCCGCCGCCATCGTCGCAGCCGGAGCTGGTGGAGCCGTAACGGAGGTGTACAGCCGGCTCCATGACAAGTTCTTCAACCGAGCTGTCACTGCAGAGCGAGATCGCCTACGGACAGAGGTATTGGGTGAGCGCCCCCCTACCGACTCGGCTGTCCGCGGACAGCCGGATGAGAACGGGCAAGGCGCGGCTGGGGAGATCCCCAGCGCCGATCAGAAGTTTGCCACGCTGCTCATCGAGTACTACGCCTACGGCTTGACACAGGCCCGTCGGAGCTTCAGCGTGAGCCTGTCGTGCTCTGTGCTCGGTGGCCTGGTCCTCATCGCCGGTGTGGGTCTGGCAATTTTCAACGCGAACACTTCTGGCGAGCAATACGCCTCAGTGGTTGCGAGCGTGGCGGGCCTGCTAACTGCCGCCATCGGCAGCCTCTTTCACCGGCGTGCCGACTTGGCGCTCAAGCACATGGAGTCGCAGACCCAGTCGCTACGCCAGGACATGAAAGTGGAACGAGACGCAGGCGAGGCAATCCGACTCCTTGGGGAGGTCGCAGACGGTGGCCTAAAGGCGCATCTTCAGGCTGCACTGATCCTCAAGTTTTCTTCCGCGAAGCTGCCCGAGTTGGATGGCGTGCTGAAGTCCGCTACTTCCTCGTCACCACCCAAGCTCAACGGTGCGGTTCCGGAACAGAAAGAGCATTTGGCCGCGGGAGAGCGTAGGGAGAGGCTGCCAGTTCCCCCACCAGACGGCGCTCTGTAGGTCGCCCTCCGTGTGGGGAAGGCATCACGTTCGACCAGCGTTGCTGACGAACTTTATACGTCCGAAGGTGTCTGGCATCCACGGCCGACATCAACGGCGGTGGATAGCAGCGGTGTCGAGCGGTCGACGATGGGGCCGGAGGTGTGCGGGTGAGCGACGGGGACATGGGCCGCGGTGAGCGGTTGTTCGTTTCGTATGCGGGCGCGGACCGGGCGTGGGCGGAGTGGGTGGCCTGGCAGTTGCAGGATGCCGGGTATGAGGTCGAGCTGGATCGGTGGCACTGGGGTGCTGGGGACAACGCTGTTCTGCGGATGAGTCAGGCTGTGGAGCGGGGGCGGATGGTGGCCTTGTTCTCGCGGGCGTATTTCGAGGTGCCCCGGTTCACGACCGAAGAGTGGACGTCGAGGCTGGCCTCGCGGGATGCGTCGAAGCGGCGGGAGGTGTTGGTGCCGCTGCGTGTCGAGGAGGTCGAGGCGGACGCCATCCCGGGCCTGTTGCGTCCGCTGGTGGTCGCAGATCTGTTTGGGCTGGGTGAAGAGCAGGCGCGGGTGGCGTTGCTGCGGGCGGTGGCCGGGCCGGCGGGGACGCCCGGCGAGCGTCCTGTCTTCCCGGCCGCGCCTGGAGCTGGCGGACCGGGGCGGTTGCGGCAGTTCGGGGCGACGGGGCCTCGGCTGCCGGGAAGTCTGCCGCGGGTGTGGAACATCCCGGCCCGCAATGCGGGGTTCACCGGGCGGGACGAGCTGCTGGTGAGGGTGCGTACTGGGCTGGCCGGGACGCGGGCGGTGGCGGTGTTGGCTCTGGACGGGCGGGGCGGGGTGGGCAAGACCCAGCTGGCCATTGAGTACGCGCACCGGTTCAGCGGGGAATACGAGCTTGCGTGGTGGGTGGCTGCGGAAGACCCCGCACTCATCCCGGACCAACTAGCCGCCCTGGCCGTGGCCACTGGCTGTGCCCACTCTGAGAGCCCACGAGAGCAGGCGATGCAGGCCCTGGGTGAGGAGTTGCGGACCCGTTCGCGCTGGCTGCTGGTCTTCGACAACGCCGAGGATCCGGGCGCTCTGTCCAGCCACCTGCCTGCCGCCTCGGGACATGTGGTGATCACGTCGCGCAACCCGCGCTGGCATCACCTGGCCCTCCCGGTGGATGTCGATGTACTGGCTCGCTCGGAATCCGTGGCGTTGTTGCGCTCGCGCAGCTACGGGCTGGGCCAGGACGATGCGGGGCGGCTGGCGCAGGCGCTGGATGATCTGCCCCTGGCCCTGGTCCAAGCCGCCGAGGCGCTGACCGCCTACACCCCGGACAAGTACCTGGACCTGCTGGAACACCACGCCGACCTCGCCACCGACGGCGACACCCCGCCCGACTACCCCCGCTCGCTAGCCGCACAACTGCGGCTGAGCATGCAGCGGCTGAGTGACCAGGAGCCCGTCGCCGCGGACCTGTTGCGAGCCTGTGCGCTGCTGGCACCCGAACCGTTCGACCTGAACGCCTGTGACCCGTATGCCCATCGAGACAACCAGGACGGTGACAGCGCCCTGTTTGACCCGCGTGTCTTTCGGCGCGTGTTGGCGGCGGTGGATCGGTTCGGGCTGGCCCGGGTGGCGGGTGGCAGCATCCAGGTGCACCGGCTGACTCAGGCCGTCCTGCTTGACCAGCTCAATGCCGAGGAGCGCGCCCAGGCTGTCCGCCATGCCAGGCTCTTGCTGACCACCGCCCACCCGGGCGATCCCCGCGAGCCGGCAACCTGGCCACGTTGGGCCGCCCTGCTGCCGCACCTCCTCCACCTCGCTCCCACCGACCTCGCCACACAGAGTCGGAGCGCGGCACGGGACGCCTGCTGGTATCTGATGGAACGGGGCACTGCCCGCATGGCCCTGCCCCGACTGCAGGCCCTGCACGAAGCCTTGCAGCAGGAGTTGGGCGACGACCATGACGACACCCTGCGGACGGCCAACCACCTGGCCCGCGCGTACACCGACACTCAAAACCCTGCCCGCGCCCGCGACCTGGACGATGACACGCTGGCCCGACGTCGGCGGGTGCTGGGCGAGGACCACCGCGACACCCTGATCAGCGCCAGCAACCTGGCGGTGGATCTGGCTGCACTTGGGGAGACGGAGCAGGCCCGCACCCTGGAAGTAGACACGCTGGCCCGGCAGCGGCGGGTGCTGGGCGAGGACCACCCCGACACCCTGGCCACCGCCAGCAACCTGTCGTTCCGATTGGCTGAGCTGGGGGAGACGGAGCAGGCCCGTACCCTGGGTGACGACGCCCTGGCCCGGCAGCGTCGGGTGCTGGGCCAGGACCACCCCGACACCCTGAGCACCGCCAGCGACTTGGCGTTCCGATTGGCTGAGCTGGGGGAGACGGAGCAGGCCTGCACCCTGGGTGAGGAAACCCTGGCCCGGCAGCGTCGGGTGCTGGGCCAGGACCACCCCGACACCCTGAGCACCGCCTGCAACTTGGCGATCCGATTGGCTGAGCTGGGGGAGACGGAGCAGGCCTGCACCCTGGGTGAGGAAACCCTGGCCCGGCAGCGTCGGGTGCTGGGCCAGGACCACCCC